>NZ_LR590469.1:3950621-4254515 GCF_901472495.1 Yersinia enterocolitica subsp. enterocolitica | reverse complement strand
CCAGTCAGCACGGAATCTCCAGGCACCCAGATTAGCGCCAGTGGTCCCGTTGCCGCTTAACGTATTGTTATTGGTATTATTCGTTTCCTGGCGGTTCAATTGCCCTAACAAGTTGTAATCGAACAGCACACCGGGAATACCCTCCTCCCAGCGAGAAGGAGGATCCCAATCCGGTTCGCTGTATTCCAGCCAAGCTTGTGGCACACTCAAGTACAGCGATGACTTTGCCAAATCACCTTCCACGGTCAAGCCGGGTAAGCTGCTAATATCCAGACACTCTCCATCACGCGACCAGGTCAGCTTTTTGAAGCTATCCTCTTTCAATGCCAACAACTCGATTAACTGGGGTGTTAAACACGCCTCACTTTTTTTTGCATCTTTTTCTGAGGCGTAGAACACAATCGGTTGTTCACTAAGCTCCTGCTTATTCATGCTAACCAACAAGTTATAATTCCCAGGCATGATGTAGCCGCGTTGGGAGAACTGGCTTAGGTCAAAATTAGCGCGATCCTTGGTATCCAATACATCGGTATTAAACTGAATGTCATCGCTGGCCAACACACCATAAGCATTGCCACTTAATGTAACTACAATCAAAATTCGCAATAAATCACGACGGGCAAAACCGGAGGTGATGGAACGAGCGGATACCATGAGATATGTCACCTTACTCATTGAAATCAGTAATAATCCAATTTGAAACGAACGCTAGAATAATAAGTTCCAGCACGCAGCGTCTTGCCATTGCCCACTAACCGCAGGGCATAATTGAGTTTCATCTCAGCAGGGATAATATTGATCTCCGGTGATACCACCCCGGGATTCGAAACATTGCCTTTATCATCAATGATTTGCATTGCCACTCCCTCGGCATCACCATTAACCGCAAAATTATTACCATCCGCAGCACCGTCAAATGTCACCACAAAATGCTGCTGGTTCGACTTGTCTGGATCTGGGTGAACTATCGTGCAATCAAGCAAGCGGATCGCAAACGGGTGTTCATCTCCGACACCGTTCTGAACTAACTGACCGATAGGGAAAATCGCCATATCAATTGTCTGTTCCAGACTGCCGGGATCTATTGCACAAGCAGTATCAGTAATACTTCCTTCCATACTCACGCGGCCCCAATCTGTCTTCATGGGGTCTGCCATTACCGACAAACTCAGCAATGACGCCATCAGTAAGGAAGGAGGCACTATTAAAAAAAATGATCTGGACATAAATCACCTGGCTCATCCAATACGTGTCTTTTCAAGAGAAAAAGACATGCGGATTTTCCGCATGTCCAATGAGAAAAGGGTGACTTATTGGTAAGCCAGGGTGAAGTCAGCAACACTTGAGAAGCTGCCTGGTTTGATAGCGTCAGATGCAGTGCTGCCCTGCAGGTAAGCAGAGAATGCCAGGGTGTTGTTACCAGTAACCAGAGTCTGCTGCTCAGTCGCAGTACCCAGAGTAATAACAGAACCAGTACCATCAACGATTGCAATACCAGCACCTTCAGCTACACCAGTGATGCCCAGCAGGCCAGGTACTGCTGCTGATTCTGCACCGCCAAAGGTGGTGGTTACAGTTTTCAGCGTTGTGGTGTCACAGTTTTCCAATTTGATTTTGAAATCATGTGCAGATGATTTGCCGCCATTTTGCAGTGCCACGTTAGAGATCTGGCCCATTTCAACAGTCTGTGCATCTGAACCTGCTGCGATTGAGCAAGGTGCATCAATGATTGAACCATTAAAAGTCACAGTACCTTGGCCTTGATCAGCCGCGTTAGCCATAGAAGCAAAACCTAATACCAGACCAGCAGCCAAGATAGTTTTATTCAGTTTCATTACGTGATTCCTTTATACACAATTAAAATTTGCCCGCTGAATTACCTTAATAAAATCAAAGTAAATGCCGCATCGAAGTCGTTTGAAAAATATAAATTCATACAGTTTCTTATCGATTAAATACGAGAAGATAAACCGTAAACTGCCTGGAGCCATAAAGTTGAAATGGAGGAATTGAGAAACCCCTGCATCTTAAGAAATAATTTAAATAACGATATAGCCCTTTTGTTCGACGCTGATAATACAAATATAATGTCATAGTTCATAGTCATTTAATTCAAACAGTCAAAATTCAGAGTGTTTATCTCAATTAACTAATTTAAAACAATAATATCGATAACTTTGATCGATAAACATTGCACCTTCGACATTTACCACTACAAAAATCAGCAAATCGACAGATTAGATCGCTAAAAGTCGCTTTGTCAAAATTAATGATTGCTTATTCCATAAGTCAAATTATAATCGATATTAAATCCTTATAAGTCTAACGCTAAAAGCAGGAAAACCTTACCCATATTACATTAAAACCTTGTTAATCCTTTATTTAATGCAAATACACGTTATTTTTCCTCACGCAAAAACCAACATAACACACTGAATTAAATGAATATTTACACCTTCAGTAAAGTTATTGCTTGAAATATAAAGAAATATCTTTTATTTATCTATAAAGTTAAAGAAAACAATTATTAGACTAAGTATTTACTTCTAATTGTTAAAATTATTCGCACTAATTTTGACGGTGATAATAAGAATTATAAAATCCATATAAAATAAATAAGAAGATAGAATATTGCTTGTATGAATAGTCTTTTTATTTGTAGGAAATTTCCATTCAATACGTAGGAAATATAAACCCAACAATAAGAATATTAGAAATTAAAAATAAGACACTTTTAAAATTTAAATCACATGAGGAATTAATCAATGAAACCTAAGGACCAACGTAAAGAAGAAGTTATGGGGATATTGGAAGAACACTGTCATGCTCTTAAAGAACAGTTCAACGAATCCCCACCTCCTGTAATCAATTGGCCAAAAACAAGAGAACTTGCTGATAAAGCACAGCTGGATATTTACACTGCAAGGTTAGTATTAATGAAGTTGGTCGATGAAAATCGAGTAAAAATGTCAGAAACTAAAGTGATGAATTCATTACGTTGGTTTATTGCTTATCCGACTGAAAAATAAAGATAATCGCTCTTATTGAGTATTTATGACTCAAGATACCGAGTAGGCCGCTAACGATCGAGCCGGTACTGCCAGGTCTGAAAAACAGCAACCAATTGAAAATAATGAAATTACTATCTTTATCATCCATAAAACCGACACTTTCAGCGCGCAAAGTTAACCTCATTGTTTTGCTGCTCATGGCCGTTACATTTATCTCCATGCTGCATTATGAGATCAATCGAGGCGGCTCCGGACTACATCTTCCTCATAACATCATCATCTGGGCCATGATGGCGTTGCTGGTGATGACACTCTATTGGCCACAAAGTGAAGAACCCCATGTGGTGACCTCTCCGGGCAAGCTATGGCTGCTGATTGGCGCACTGATGATAACGCTTCCTGGATTGTGGCCTGCATCTTTACAACATGTCGGTGCCTGGTTGCCACGTGTACTCGGTTTGTGGGGCGGAATAATTCTGCTACTGGGGTTGTTTCGGCTGAAATTAAGCTCTACTACACGGCAGGGCTGGCTGCTACTGATACTGTTGTCTGCTTGGGGGCAGGCCACTTTGGCATTACTGCAATGGCTTGTTTTTACGGCAGATAACTGGATGGAGTTTGATCTTGCCCAACGTCCTTATGGCATATTCCAGCAAGTCAATGTTCTGGCTAGCTATTTGGCAACCGGTTATGCCATCGCAGCCTATCTGTTTATGGTTTCAAGCTACCGTGTCATAAGAATCATAAGCACCCTTACGCTACTGGTTTTCCCCGGCATGTTATTGCTATTGCAATCAAGGATTGGCTGGGTCGGAGGAGTAACAACCTTATTATTGCTTTCTCTCTATTACTGGCGACAGCGGAAAATGGCTTGGTTATGGCTATGCAGCCTGATCAGTCTCTTGGTCGCTGCTTATCTGCTGGAGCAGATGATCGGCGGCTCGCTGGTATCCAAAGAGGGGAGTAATAAAGAACGCGGGTTAATACTCGAATACACCTGGCTCATGATACGACAACAGCCGTGGCAAGGCTGGGGTTATGGTAGCTTTGAGTCTGCCTTTGCCCACACACTGATACAAAACATAGGCGTGCCCACCCCCTTTTCTTTTCCTTCACATCCCCATAATGAAGTGCTTTATGGCTGGGCCGAGGGCGGCATTGTGGCGCTGGTGGGGATGCTGGTATTAGCTATCGGATATATAAAACCGCTTTTGATTCAGCCTAAGGTTGTTTTCCCTCTCTGGGTGCTAACTTTACCGATAGCGTTGCATCTGATGACCGAACTCCCTCTTTATCAATCTGCCGCGCATTGGTTGGTGCTGATTTTATTAGGCCGATTGATGGTTCCAGAACATATGTTGATATCAATGCCTCTTCCCCCACCTCATTGGCAGCGCTGGCTGCATGCCGTTATTGTGTTATCAGCCTGTTGTACCTTGCTATTTATGATGGCGGGCTTTAAAACTGGCCGAGTACTGACACTGAGTGAAAGAAGTGGTTTGGTTAATATGCAGCCATTAGACAACCTGGTAAACCCTTATATACAGTGGGAAAGATACCAATATATTCGACATATCAACTTGTTGCTGCAATTTAACCACAATCCCGATCCGGCATTACTGAGCCAGTTCCGAATATGGGCTGAGCAATACATTCAATTGCACAATGATCCTAATGTTTATCAAAGTCTTATCATGATTACCCAGTATCAGTATGACCTGATGCAAGCCAATCACCTGCGCCAGATAGCTCATGCACTGTTCCCCGAAAATCTTGCATTCAGGTAGAACCAATCCCATCCGTAGAGAGATAGCTGTATGGCCCCTTTGTGCTGGGGCTAATCTGCCTTGTTTGCGAGTCGTCTCGAGTTTTAGCTATGTCAGTTTTCGAGCTGCTGGGCTAGTATATCGGCTGGAAAAAGGACTTAACTAGAAAACATAACCGCATGAATAATACTGATAAGCTAGATTCCCACACCCCAATGATGCAGCAGTATCTTCGGCTTAAGGCTCAACATCCTGAAATACTCCTGTTTTATCGGATGGGAGATTTTTATGAGCTGTTCTACAGTGATGCCAAACGCGCGTCCCAGTTATTGGATATCTCACTGACAAAACGGGGGGCTTCCGCCGGTGAACCTATTCCTATGGCGGGTGTTCCCTATCATTCGATAGAAAACTATCTGGCAAAGCTGGTTCAATTGGGTGAGTCAGCGGCTATCTGTGAGCAAATCGGTGATCCGGCTACCAGCAAAGGGCCGGTTGAACGTAAAGTCGTGCGAATAGTCACCCCCGGTACCGTGAGTGACGAGGCCTTACTGCAAGAGCGCCAGGATAATCTTCTGGCCGCCATCTGGCAGGATGCGCGCGGATTTGGTTATGCGACGCTGGATATCAGTTCAGGCCGCTTTAGAGTTGCAGAACCCGCAGACCTTGAAACTATGGCTGCCGAGTTACAACGTACCAATCCCGCAGAGTTACTTTATCCAGAAAACTTCGAGCAAATGTCGTTGATTGAACATCGACATGGCTTACGCCGCCGCCCATTATGGGAGTTTGAGCTGGAAACAGCCAAACAGCAGTTAAACCTGCAATTCGGCACCCGCGATTTAATCGGTTTTGGTGTCGAACAAGCCCATCAGGCACTGCGGGCTGCGGGCTGCCTGCTGCAATATGTCAAAGATACCCAGCGCACCTCCCTGCCCCATATCCGTGGCTTGACCATGGAGCGTCAGCAAGATGGCATTGTTATGGATGCTGCGACCCGTCGTAATCTTGAACTGACGCAGAATTTATCAGGTGGAACGGAAAACACGCTGGCCGCGATCCTCGATTGCACGGTAACCGCTATGGGCAGCCGCATGTTGAAACGCTGGCTGCATATGCCAATCCGTGACACCAAAGTGTTGACTGATCGCCAGCAAGCCATTGGTGGTCTGCAAGATATTACCGCTGAACTGCAAACTCCACTGCGTCAGGTCGGGGATTTAGAACGTATTTTGGCACGACTGGCACTGCGAACCGCTCGCCCGAGAGATTTGGCAAGAATGCGGCATGCATTTCAGCAACTGCCTGAGATTCATCATTTATTGCAGCCAGTGAATGTTCCCCATATCCAAAATTTACTGTCACAAGTCGGCCAGTTTGATGAATTACAAGATTTACTGGAACGCGCAATTGTTGAAACGCCGCCAGTATTGGTACGAGATGGTGGCGTCATCGCCTCTGGCTACAATGCAGAATTAGACGAATGGCGGGCGCTGGCTGATGGTGCAACCGATTATCTCGACCGGTTGGAAATCCGTGAACGCGAAAAACTGGGTCTGGATACCCTAAAAGTCGGTTTTAATGGTGTTCATGGCTATTACATTCAGGTTAGCCGTGGTCAGAGCCATCTGGTACCGATTCATTATGTTCGCAGGCAAACGTTGAAGAATGCCGAGCGCTACATCATTCCAGAGCTGAAAGAGTATGAAGACAAAGTTCTGACCTCGAAAGGCAAGGCTTTGGCGATTGAAAAAGGTTTGTACGAAGAAATTTTCGATCTGCTGTTGCCGCATCTACCTGAGTTACAAACCAGCGCCAATGCACTAGCCGAACTTGATGTTTTGGCGAATCTGGCCGAAAGAGCCGAAACACTCAACTACAACTGCCCTGTCCTGAGTGATAAACCGGGGATCAAAATTACTGGCGGCCGTCATCCGGTAGTGGAGCAGGTGCTCAGTGAGCCTTTTATTTCTAACCCGCTGACACTCTCACCTCAACGGCGAATGCTGATCATTACTGGCCCGAATATGGGCGGTAAAAGTACCTATATGCGCCAAACCGCATTGATAGTCTTACTGGCACATATGGGCAGCTATGTTCCTGCGGACCAAGCCACTATTGGGCCAGTTGACCGCATCTTTACTCGAGTCGGTGCTGCTGACGACCTGGCATCCGGTCGCTCAACCTTTATGGTCGAAATGACAGAAACGGCCAATATTCTGCATAATGCCACCGAACAAAGTTTGGTATTAATGGATGAAATTGGTCGCGGCACATCAACCTATGATGGCTTGTCATTAGCTTGGGCTTGTGCTGAAAATCTGGCTAGCCGTATCAAAGCCATGACGCTATTTGCTACTCATTACTTTGAGCTAACGACCCTGCCGGAAAAAATGGAGGGGGTGGTCAATGTTCATCTTGATGCATTGGAACATGGCGAAACCATCGCCTTTATGCACAGTGTGCAAGATGGTGCGGCGAGTAAAAGTTATGGTTTAGCTGTTGCGGCCTTGGCCGGAGTGCCACGGGATGTGATTAAACGCGCACGGCAAAAACTGAAAGAGCTGGAATCGTTGTCGAACAATGCAGCGGCAAGCAAAATTGATGGCTCGCAACTCACGTTGCTAAATGAAGAGGTATCGCCAGCAGTGGAAGCCTTAGAGGCATTGGATCCCGACTCCCTATCACCACGTCAGGCGCTTGAGTGGATTTATCGCCTGAAAAACATGGTGTAACCCAGTTAAAGGTTAATTGTCGCCATAAAAAAACGGTGAACATCAGTTCACCGTTTTTGTATTTTCCAGACTGTTTGCGAGAGTATCGCTATTCGCGGAACAATGCTTCGATGCTCAGGCCCTGCGCTTGCAGAATTTCCCGCAAACGACGTAACCCTTCAACCTGAATCTGGCGCACACGTTCACGTGTCAAACCAATTTCACGGCCAACATCTTCCAGTGTTGCAGCTTCATATCCTAACAGACCAAAACGACGGGCCAGAACTTCGCGCTGTTTTGCATTCAATTCGAACAGCCATTTAACGATACTTTGTTTCATATCGTCATCTTGCGTGGTGTCTTCTGGGCCGTTTTCATTTTCGTCAGACAGAATATCTAACAAGGCTTTCTCTGAATCGCCGCCTAAAGGTGTATCAACAGAAGTGATACGTTCGTTAAGGCGCAACATACGACTCACATCATCAACTGGCTTGTCGAGTTGCTCTGCAATCTCTTCTGCGCTCGGTTCATGATCTAATTTATGAGAAAGTTCTCGCGCTGTACGCAAATAAACGTTTAATTCTTTAACGATATGGATAGGCAGACGGATGGTACGGGTTTGGTTCATTATTGCCCGTTCAATTGTCTGGCGTATCCACCATGTGGCATAAGTGGAGAAACGGAAACCGCGTTCTGGGTCAAACTTTTCCACTGCACGGATAAGACCGAGGTTACCCTCTTCAATCAAATCCAGCAGTGCTAAACCGCGATTACTGTAACGGCGGGCAATCTTCACTACCAACCGCAAGTTACTTTCGATCATACGCCGACGTGAAGGCACATCTCCGCGCAATGCACGCCGGGCAAAATAAACCTCTTCTTCTGCGGTCAACAACGGCGAATAACCAATCTCACCAAGATAGAGCTGTGTCGCATCCAGCACCCGCTGGGTAACACCTTGTGCCAACAGCTCATCTTCTGCTAACTCGCTTTCAGTAGGTTCATCTTCTACTAATGCTTTTTCATCGAAAATTTCAGTTTCCGTACTGTTTTCATCAAAATCAGCATCTTCATGCAACTCGTTAACTTTCAGCGTATTTTGGCTCATATGCTGCTCCTACCCGTGAATCCGGCGAGCAGAATACAGCGTATTCTGCCCAATCTATCGCTGCGGAAGGTAACGCAGCGGGTTTACGGATTTCCCCTTGTAACGAATTTCAAAGTGCAATCTTACTGAACTGGTTCCGGTGCTACCCATGGTTGCTATTTTTTGACCCGCCTTCACTTCTTCTTGTTCCCGGACCAGCATTGTATCGTTATGAGCGTAGGCGCTCAGGTAATCATCATTGTGTTTGATGATGATTAGATTACCGTAACCACGCAGTGCATTCCCGGCATACACAACTCGCCCATTTGCTGTAGCGAAAATTGGTTGCCCACGAGAACCGGCGATATCAATCCCTTTATTGCCCCCTTCGGAAGCAGAGAAGCTATCGATCGTTTTACCTTCAGTTGGCCATTTCCAGTTACTGACTGGACCACCATTACTGGTAGGGTCACTGATAGTACTGCCTGGCGCGGTAACAGGTGCGGTTGTAGCGACAACTGCTCCTGACGATGGCAACATTTTGCCAACATTCTGTTTACCCGAGCTTTCAGAATACGCGCTAGTTGATTGAGAATCAACCGTTGTAGTTGTGTTCTGAATATTTGCCGGCGGTTTCGTTAGTCCACCTGATGTGGCATCTGTCGAGGCTAACATTCCACCGCCAGAACCATTACCCAACTGGATAGATTGCCCCACATTCAGACTATAAGGCTCAGCAATATTGTTTTTTGCCGCCAGATCACGGAAGTCATTCCCCGTTATCCAGGCAATATAAAACAGTGTGTCACCGCGTTTAACGGTATAGGTATTACCACTGTAGCTTCCTTTGGGAATATTATCGTAACTACGGTTATAAACGATGCGTTCACCCGAGCTATTAGTGTCCGAGCCACTTAGCATGGTACCGGAACGATCACCACCGACACTGCTGATGGGTGCAGATGTTGTATTATCATTACTACAACCAACCAACCATAAACTCATAACCGTACATGCCGCTACCCGGCGTAATGTAATCATTGGGCTTCCCGTGCTCATGCTTCCCCCATGACAGCAATATTAAGCGATATATCCAATATAGATGCGCGCATGCTATCAATAGCGCCCCTGCCATACCATATAATTTATGTTACTGATTTTTGTCCAATCTTCAGCACAAAAAAACCACACTTCGACTTTAGTCGAAAATTAAGACTGAAATAATGGTTTTTTTTCAGGCCAGCTCGCCTTTAACTAAAGGCACAAAACGCACAGCTTCTACTGTCTCGACCTTGAATTCATTGTTACGACGCTGCACACACTTCAATGTTTGAGCCTGTTCCCCCACAGGCAGAACTAATATCCCGCCCTCATCCAATTGCTCTAATAAAGCATTCGGTATTTCTGGTGGGGCGGCGGTCACAATGATCGCATCAAATGGCCCGCGTGATGCCCAACCTAACCAGCCATCACCATGACGGGTAGAGACATTATGCAGATCCAGCTGTTTCAGGCGACGTTTTGCCTGCCACTGTAACCCTTTGATTCGTTCAACTGAGCATACATGTTCGACTAAATGCGCCAAAATAGCGGTCTGATAACCCGATCCGGTGCCTATCTCTAATACGCGCGAAGTGGGAGTTAATTGCAACAACTCCGTCATGCGCGCCACCATATAAGGCTGAGAAATAGTTTGCCCAGAGCCTATAGGCAAGGCTGTGTTCTCATACGCTTTATGGGATAACGCCTCATCAACAAAACGCTCACGCGGCACCGCTTCCAGAGCTTGTAACAAGCGCTCGTCCTGAATACCTTGCTGACGTAACTGCATCAACAATGTTTGCATGCGTTTATTTACCATTCCCCGTCGACCTCATATTGGTTAATCAGCCATGCTGGCTAACCAGTTTTCAACCACGTCTTGAGCCCCATAGGCTGTTAAATCAACCTGCAACGGCGTGATAGACACATATCCCTGCTCAACAGCTGCAAAATCAGTGTCCTCCGCAACATCAAACTTCTCCCCAGGAGGGCCAATCCAATAGAGATCTTGCCCACGCGGGTCTTGCTGACAAAATACCTGCTCTGCCGGATGACGGCTACCACAACGAGTCACCCGAATCCCTTTAATTTCAGATAAGGGTAAGTCAGGTATATTAATATTCAGTATCTTGCCAGTGCGCAACGGTTTATGTTGTAACGCACGCAATATACGGCAAGTGACCGCTGCCGCCGTCGCATAATGCTGATGCCCATTGAGTGAAACCGCTAAAGCAGGAAAACCCAAATGCCGCCCTTCCATCGCAGCGGCTACCGTACCTGAGTAAATAACATCATCCCCCAGATTAGGGCCAGCATTAATGCCAGAAACCACAATATCTGGCCGCGGGCGCATTAACGCATTGACCCCCAGATAGACGCAATCTGTTGGCGTACCTTGCTGTACTGCAATATCGCCATTCGATAAAGTGGTAATGCGCAAGGCGCTATCTAGCGTCAATGCATTAGAGGAACCGCTGCGATTACGATCGGGTGCTACGATTTGTACCTGCGCGAACTCCCGCAATGCAGCAGCCAGCGTCTGTATGCCCGGCGCAGTAATACCATCATCGTTACTCAGCAATATCCGCAGCATCGGCATTATCCTGATTCATGATTTCGCGCACGACACTGGTAGCAAAACTACCGGCGGGTAACCAGAAGCTGAGTTCCAACGTGACCTCATCCCACCAGTTCCATGCCATATTCTGCGGTTTCAGCAAAATGGCCCGGCGTGCCCCTTCAACACGTTCGCGTTTAATCAGCGCCAGTAACTCGGTTTGATCCGCTAAACATGCCTGCTCGAAAGCTAATGCTGCGCCTTGAGTGCCCAGCTCACCATCACCGGGCAATGGCGCTGTAATATTCAGTTCGCCCGCATCGACTCGCTGCTGTAACAAGGCCAACTCATCAGCTGCGGCAACAAACCAACTGCCGCGCCCCGAGAGCTGTAATGCATCCCCTTCCAGCACCGTCGTCGCCTGCTGTTGAGCCAAACGGTCACTGCTAATCAGGTTGAACATGGCGCTACGGCTGGCGGATAAGTAAAAGCTGCGTTTACTGCGCTCTTTCACCCGAATTTCATTATTCGCCCACAAGCGAGCCTGCACCAGATTATTGCCACCACGGCCAAATCGCTGGCTACCAAAATAGTTAGGTACGCCATGCGCGGCTATCTGTTGCAAGCGTTGTTCTACGTCCTGATTGTCTGTTATGTGGCGCAATACCAAGGTAAAAGCATTGCCTTTCAATGAACCGATACGTAACTTTCTTTTCTGCCGCACAGACTCCAGCACTTCACAACCTTCCAGCTCGAAAGTCGAAAGATCCGGCGCTTCTTTGCCCGGCAAGTGCAGACAAAACCACTGCTCGGTGACTGCGTGACGATCTTTCAAGCCCGCATAGCTCACCAGCCGTGGGTGAATTTTGGCGAATCGCGCCAGATAATCAGCAACAAATTGGGTGTTACAGCCATGTTTGCGGATACGAACCAATAAATGCTCGCCTTCACCGTCCGGCTCAAAACCCAGATCTTCCACTACCACAAAATCTTCCGGGTTGGCTTTTAAAACGCCACTCGCCTTGGGCTTGCCGTGCAACCAGGTTAGATTGTCCATATCCATCAGTTATGCCTTAAGCCTGTTCAACTTTAATTAATAGCGCTACCGCTTCACACGCAATACCTTCACCACGGCCGGTAAAACCGAGCTGTTCAGTGGTGGTCGCTTTTACGTTGATGTCATCCATATGACATTGTAGATCTTCTGCCAAATGAACGCGCATTTGCGGGATATGCGGGGCCATTTTCGGTGCCTGAGCGATAATCGTGATATCCAGATTACCCAACCGGTAGCCTTTCGCCAGAATGCGGCGATATGCTTCACGTAATAAAGCGCGGCTATCGGCTCCTTTAAATGCCGGGTCCGTGTCAGGGAATAACTTACCGATATCACCTAGCGCCGCTGCACCCAATAATGCGTCGGTGGCGGCATGCAAGGCGACATCACCATCAGAATGTGCCAACAAGCCCTTTTCGTAAGGAATGCGCACCCCACCAATAATCAGCGGGCCACTGCCATTTTCGCCAAATTTATGAACATCGAAACCATGACCAATTCGCATTAATTGCACTCCAATCACTTTGGATATTGCCGTTGGGTTAAATAAAACTCTGCCAGCGCTAGATCCTCTGGGCGCGTCACCTTAATATTATCCGAACGTCCCGAAACCAATATCGGATGATAGCCGCAATGCTCTAAAGCTGAAGCCTCATCGGTGACTACTGCGCCGTCTTTTAAGGCGCGGGATAAGCACATTTTTAATAACTCAAGCGGGAAAAGTTGCGGTGTCAGGGCATGCCACAGCGCTTGACGATCAACCGTATGGGCAATGGCTTGAACCCCAGCCTCGCTCCGCTTCATGGTGTCACGAACCGGTGCTGCCAGAATGCCGCCGACCTTGCTGTGTTGTGTGATCGCTAATAGCTTTTCAAGATCGCCTTGGTGCAAACAAGGGCGAGCCGCATCATGGACTAATACCCATTCTGCTTGCCCAGCCTGCTGCAAACCCGCCATGACAGAATCAGCTCGCGCATCACCGCCGTGAACCATGCTGATACGGGGATCATCGGCGATAGATAACTGAGAGAATTGCGTGTCCTGCGGGTGTATCACAACAATAATCCGCTGAATTCGTGGGTGGCCAAGCAAAGAACAAATAGCATGTTCAATGATGGTCTTGCCTCCCGCGATTAAATACTGTTTAGGGCAATCAGCCTGCATGCGGCTGCCAATGCCTGCCGCCGGTACTATCGCTATAACTTCAGGCGCTATAACTTCAGGCGCAATAATTTCAGGCGCAATAACTTCAGATGCGACAACTTCAGGAAGGGAAACTGCGAAATTACTCATTATTTATTGTTGTGCGTTATTTTGTGTCGAAGGGATACTCGCATTGCGTCTGGATTGGTCAGGAACCAGACGATAGAAACTTTCGCCGGGTTTAATCATACCCAGTTCGTTACGTGCGCGTTCTTCGATCGCCTCTTGACCACCGTTTAAATCATCGATTTCAGCAAATAGCTGATCGTTTCGGGCTTTAAGTTTGCCGTTATTGACCTCTTGGAGTGCCACGTCATCCTTAACCCGAACAAAATCATGCACACCATTCTTGCCCAGCCATAATGAATACTGTAGCCAGCCAAGTAAAATCAGCAATAGTAACGTAAGTTTTCCCATTCCCGCCCCTTGAAAACTGCCTATACCGTAAATAATTCGAGTTGCAGGAAGGCGGCTATTGAGTGAATCCCCAAGAGCTTACACAAGTAAGTGACTGAGGTGAACGAAAGCAGCCAACACACATGCAGCTTGAAGTATGACGGGTATAATCATCCCACAACTCTTCGTCGGACTCCACTGTGTGACAGAAATAGGCCACAAAGCACAGATTAAGAGACTAATCAAATAGGCTCAAAGGACGATTTGCGGCAAAAATACCATGTAAATCGACAAAATGTCATTAAATGCGAATTTTCAGCACACTTTTTCGCCGCCATTATCGATTAATGACAAATGAGTCAGCGCAAATGCAACTTGAAGTATGACGGGGAATAAATTGAAGCGGGCTGTCACTAGGTCAAACCAAACAGCCCACGAATTGAGTACTCACCAGCCGGTGAGAAATGAAAATAGCATCCAGAATAAACACACCACGGCAATACCAGCGCCACCTACAGTAATAAGCACATTACCGCGCGATAGCATACTCAGCGTAATCCCGATCAACACTGACACCGGCATCAAAGCTAAAAAGAACGGCCAGGTGTAGAGCAAGAAGAAGACGGTATTGGGGCCATAGACAAAGAAGGGGATCGCGAACGCCAGCCAATAGAAGACAAAGCCGGTAACGCCACCGAGAAAGGAGTAAGACGGCTCCTCCCGTTCCCGTTGTTCGTCGATAGTAATCTGGGTGATATTGAGCATATAAATCCTGTGGGTACAGTTTACCACCGGCACACTCTGAGGGCGTTTACCAGCAGCTATAAGTATCTATACCCAAAGTCATTGGAGTGACAGATAGGCAGCAAGCGGATTCACCCCGATGAGCTGACTCAAGTCAGTGACTCGGGTGAGTGCGCGCAGCTAACAACACTGTAGCTTCAAGGGCAAAGGGTATATCAGGATTTGATAATAGCTCGACCACGCAGCACGTCTAACAATTGTTCAATCAAATTTGTTACTAATTGTTCACCCTGCAAGTGAATATCGGGATACTCAGGAAATTCGTAAATAGAGTCAATGCCAGTAAAATTTTTCAGCTCACCGGCACGGGCTTTTTTATACAATCCTTTCGGGTCACGCGCTTCGCAAATCGCCAATGGTGTATCGACAAATACCTCAATAAACTGGCCTGATGCCAGCATATCCCGCACCATTTTGCGCTCTGCCCGGTGAGGAGAGATAAATGCCGTTAACACCACCAGACCGGCATCCACCATCAATTTAGCCACTTCGCCAACCCGACGAATATTCTCGCGTCGGTCAGCATCAGAAAAGCCCAAGTCGCGGCATAAACCGTGGCGCACGTTGTCGCCATCAAGTAAGTAAGTGCTGACACCGCGAGCAAATAGTGCCTGCTCCAGCGCACCAGCTACAGTAGATTTACCCGAACCAGACAAGCCGGTAAACCACAGCACCACCCCCTGATGCCCATGCTGTTGCTCACGATCTTCTCGGGTCACCGCATGCGGATGCCAGACGACATTTTCGTCGGCTGGCGCGCCTTCCCGCTCATTGACACCCACATGATTAGTCTGATCGACGTGCACGTTATTTCCCCCCTAACAAGTCACGCGCGCCCCAATGTGGGAAGTGGCGGCGAACCAGCGCATTCAGCTCTAGTTCAAAGGCACTGAACTCAGTATTTTCCTGATAAACCGACTCTAGCGTTTCACGGATCAACCCAGCACCCACGGTGACATTACTCAACCTGTCGATGAAGATCATACCGCCGGTATCGCGATTGCGTTGATAGCTATCCAGCACCAGCGGCTCATCAAACGCTAGTTCAACCAAACCAATACCATTGAGTGGCAGGCTTTCAACTACCCGCTGGGTCAGCGAGTTGATTTCAACCTGATACTGAATATTTTCAACTCGCGCACGGGTCTTTTTCCCGGCGATTTTGATGTCATAACTTTGCCCGGCCACCAATGGCTGTTCCGCCATCCATACCACATCCACCAGCGCATTTTGCGCCGCTTGCAGGGTTTCACTGGCATCAACCAATAAATCACCACGGCTGATATCTACTTCATCGGTTAGCACCAGCGTGATAGCTTCACCGGGCCCAGCCTGAGTTAAGTCACCATCAAAAGTGACAATGCGCGCAACAGTGGATTCCACTCCTGAGGGCAGCACTTTGATTTTTTGCCCAACCCGCACGATACCGGCAGATAAGGTGCCAGCATAACCACGAAAATCCAGATTTGGCCGGTTAACATATTGCACCGGGAAGCGCAGTGGCTGCTGACGGCTGGCATTAACCACATCAACACTTTCCAGTACTTCAAGCAGTGTCGGGCCAGAATACCAATTCATCTTCTCACTGGGAGAGGCCACATTGTCGCCATCCAGCGCGGATAGCGGGACAAATTTAATATCCAGATCAGTGGGAAGTTGCTGGGCAAAACTCAGATAATCTTGTTTAAATTGCTCGAAAACACTTTCTTGATAATCGACCAAATCCATCTTATTCACGGCTACCACCAAGTGGCGGATACCCAGTAAGGTGGCGATAAAGCTGTGACGGCGAGTTTGGTCCAAAACCCCTTTGCGGGCATCGATCAGCAAAATGGCCAAATCACAGGTTGAAGCACCGGTCGCCATATTGCGCGTGTATTGCTCATGCCCTGGGGTATCGGCAATGATAAATTTGCGCTGTTCAGTCGAGAAGTAACGATAAGCCACATCAATAGTAATGCCCTGCTCACGCTCGGCCTGCAAGCCATCCACCAGCAATGCCAGATCCAGTTTTTCGCCTTGAGTACCAATGCGCTTACTGTCTGTGTGCAGCGTAGTGAGCTGATCTTCGTAGATCTGGCGAGTATCATGCAATAAACGGCCAATTAGCGTACTTTTGCCATCATCCACACTGCCGCAAGTCAAAAAACGCAGCATGGTTTTGTGCTGTTGGGCATGCAGGTAAGCTTCCACCCCGCCTTCATTAGCGATTTGTTGGGCGATGGAGTTGTTTTGTAAAATCATTGATTTACTTTCTACAATCGGCTGTTTTTCTGCCACTGATTGGCCTTGAAATTTGGTGTTCATCGGGCGCTCCTCAGAAATATCCCTGACGCTTTTTAAGCTCCATGGAGCCGGATTGATCGCGGTCGATCATACGACCCTGACGTTCGCTGGTGGTCGAGATAAGCATCTCTTCGATAATGGCAGGCAAGGTTTGCGTCTCGGACGCCACCGCACCGGTCAGTGGCCAGCAACCTAAAGTGCGAAAACGCACCATCTTCTGAGTAATCACTTCGCCCGGCTGCAAATCAATACGATCGTCGTCCACCATCAGCAACATCCCGTCGCGCTCCACCACTGGCCGTGGTTTCGCCAAATACAACGGCACAATGTCGATTTTTTCCAGGAAGATATATTGCCAGATATCCAGCTCAGTCCAGTTAGACAGCGGGAAGACGCGAATACTTTCACCTTTGTTAATCTGGCCGTTGTAGTTATGCCACAGCTCCGGGCGCTGGTTTTTCGGGTCCCAGCGATGGAAACGGTCACGGAACGAATAGATACGTTCTTTGGCGCGAGATTTCTCTTCATCCCGCCGCGCTCCACCAAAAGCAGCATCAAAACCGTATTTGTTCAGCGCTTGTTTAAGGCCTTCGGTTTTCATGATATCGGTGTGTTTGGCACTGCCGTGAACAAATGGGTTAATCCCCATCGCCACCCCTTCCGGATTGCGGTGCACCAGCAACTCACAGCCAAACGCTTTAGCCGTGTGGTCACGGAATTCATACATTTCACGGAATTTCCAGCCGGTGTCCACATGCAACAATGGGAATGGCAAGTTACCGGGGAAGAATGCCTTGCGCGCCAAATGCAGCATCACGGAAGAGTCTTTACCGATGGAATAGAGCATCACCGGGTTACCGAATTCGGCGGCCACTTCACGGATGATATGGATACTCTCCGCCTCCAATTGCCGCAAATGAGTGAGTCGTTTTTCGTCCATAACAGATCCTTTATGCCAAATTCACGACTGACGGGCTGATGGCCTGTTCAGTCTGAGGTTGTTGCCCAAACCAGGCAATTTGGTGATGTAAATCCACCACTTCGCCGATAACCAACAGTGCCGGTGTTGGAGCCTGATGTGCTAATAATTCCAACTCTGCCAAGGTGCCCGTCAGGACTTGTTGATCAGCACGAGTGCCCCGACCAATCACCGCCACTGGTGTGGTGCTGGCCCGGCCGTGGGCGATTAATTGCTGGCTGATTTCAGCCGCTTTCACTGTGCCCATGTAAATCGCCAACGTCTGGCGACCACGGGCGAGCGCCTGCCAATCCACATCATCGCCATCAGCACGGCAATGCCCGGTAATAAATGTCACACTTTGTGCATAGTCACGGTGAGTCAGAGGAATACCCGCATAGGCTGTCGCCCCGCTAGCGGCTGTCACCCCCGGCACGATGTGAAAGGGTATGCCCGCACGCGCTACAACTTGCAGCTCTTCACCACCACGACCAAAGATAAAAGGATCGCCCCCTTTTAGCCGAACCACGCGTTTGCCGCGCTGCGCTAAGGTGACTAATAATTGATTGGTTTCTTCTTGGGCAACCGAGTGCGCCCCCGCTCGCTTACCAACACAAATGCGTTGTGCATCACGGCGAACTAAATCCAGCACTTCTGGGCTAACTAAATGGTCATACAGCACCACATCAGCCTGCTGAATAACTTGCAGACCGCGTAAAGTTAACAAACCGGGGTCACCTGGCCCCGCCCCCACCAAGGCGACTTCACCCTGAGTGCGGCTCTGCCCTTCCAATGACAATTGCAGTTGTTCTTCGGCCTGCGCGAGCTGCCCCCGGCTGACAAAACTGGCAAAATGGCCGCTAAAGGCATTTTCCCAAAAACGGCGGCGCTCCCCCATCGAAGCAATGTGCTGTTTCACCCGCCCGCGCCAACGCCCGGCGATAGCAGCCATATGGCCCAAACTGCCGGGTAATAAGGCTTCTAACTTTTCGCGCAAAATACGTGCCAGAACCGGTGCCTGACCGGCAGAAGAAATCGCCACCACCAGCGGCGAGCGATCGACAATCGACGGAAAGATAAATGAACAACGGGGTTGGTCATCAACCACATTAGCCAAAAGATGCCGCTCATCTGCCGCCGCGAAAACCGCCGCGTTCAATGCCGTATCGTTAGTCGCGGCAATCACCAGAAACACCTCATCCAACTGTTCTGGCAAGAAATCCTTTGCCTGCCAGTCAATGCGGCCATCCTGATATTGTTGCTCGAGTTCCGATGAAAGAGTCTGTGCCACTACCCGCACCTGTGCGCCCGCGCGGTGGAGTAAGTCAATTTTTCGCGCAGCAACTTCACCGCCACCAACGACCAGTACCGGGCGTCGTTTCAAGTCGGCAAAAAGAGGTAGATAGTCCACAGCATCCTTCAATTACATAATAAGCATATACGTAGGGTGACTATAGGGGGGGGTTATGACCTTATGAAATGACTAAAAGTAATTACAAGTTCCATAATGATATATAGGCGTGATAGTAAGGTTCCCAGCGATGTCACTCAGATTATCACTGTGAGCAATTTTCTTATCTGCTGACATAAATATCTGCACTTTAGGAGCCATACGGATTGTCTATTACACACGACACTCCCATACTAATGACGTTATCTATGCCAACAGGTATAGCGCAGACTATAAACAAGGATATTTCGGTATGCTTTCCCGTCGTTGCCTAAAGTGGGCACTCTTTACGCTGAGTTTAACGACCGTCCTGCCACTTCAGGCAGCGACATCTCCCGCCACCGGTCAAATAGCTGAACAACAAGTTCGCCATATCAGTACCTACTTTCCTGGCCGCATGGCAGGCAGCCCTGCTGAATTACTGGCAGCTGAGTATATTAATCATCGTTTTCAGCAGATGGGCTATCAGAGTGATTTACGTGGCTTCAATACCCGTTATCTCTATACCAGTAAAAATGGCAAGCAAAGCTGGCGCAACGTCAGTGCCACCTCGGTAATTGCTGCTCGCAACGTATCAACCAATAAAGAAGATGCTCAAAAACAGATAGTCATCATGGCGCACTTTGATACTTACACCCCGCAAAGTGATAAAGATTTAGATAAAAATCTGGGCGGTCTGACCTTGCAAGGTGTTGATGACAATGCCGCTGGCGTGGGTGTGATGCTGGAGCTGGCGGAGCGCCTCAAAGCAACCTCTCTGCGCTATGATGTGCGTTTTGTCGCGCTCAGTGCCGAGGAAATCGGCGCGCAAGGCACTGAAAATTATCTACAAAGAATGAGTCCGGCAGAGAAAACCAACACGTTGCTGGTGATCAATTTAGATAACCTGATCACTGGCGATCGCCTCTATTTTAATGCCAGTAACCAACCTTCGGCTCAGGCTGCCAGGGATCAGGCACTGGCGCTGGCGCGCCGCTATGGCATTACAGCTTCCACCGTAAAAGATAAAGTGACTTCGCCATGTCGGGTAGAAAAGGATGCTTTTGATTCTACAGGGATACCGGTGTTATTCGTCGAGGCCAGCAACTACACATTGGGCAATAAAGATGGCTGCCAACAACGAGCTATCAGTAAGCATTTCCCACAGGGAACCACTCGTCATCAAAGCCAACTGGATAACTTAAATTATCTGGATAAATTCTTACCGGGCCGAATCACCAAACGTACGCACGATACCGTACAGATATTGCTGCCACTGATACAAGAGTTAGCTGCCGCTAAAAAATAGTTTCCACTATGCGAAACACCACGCAAAAAAAATAAAAAAACCAATTAATTCAAATCAAAGGCGATCAGTACGGTCGCCCTTTTCCGTGTTTTCCGCGTATAACTTTTGGTAGGTATGATACCTATAAATAATTGACTCAATCTTGCTGGTGGGTATGATACCTACCAGTACTCACCAGGAGGTCACATGGAGAGTGGCGAATTAATAAAGCGATTGCAGGATGCGGGCTGGCAAATCAGAGGAGGTAAAAAAACTAATGATGGGAGCCATATCACTCTGTGTAAACCAGGTATCCGTAAAATTATTACGCTCCCTCATCCACGCAAAGAGTTATCCAAAGGCATGCTGCGGCAAGCTCAGCAGATTGCCGGGATTAAATTGATTTAAGCAACGCGGTATACCCTAAATAGTTCAAGTTGCACCTCCCCAAGAGCTTACACAAGTAAGTCGCTGGGGCGGCCAACACAGGTGCAGCTTGCTACCAGACAGGTATAAACAGCTTGGGGAGTTAACCATGATCTACCCTATTTTCATCTTCAGTACTGTAGAAGGATTCGACGGCTATTTTCCCGATATTGACGGCTGCTTCTTTGCGGGTAACACCTTTGCGGAGATTAGTCAGAATGCTGAAGAAGCCTTTGCCACTCATATTGAGGCGCTAATGGATGAAGGTTTTCCATTACCAACGCCTCCCAAAGATCCACAACGGTATATCAATGATCCGCGTTTAAAAGAAGATGGCGGCATTTTGGGGTTTGTCGAGATCGATCCAGCCAAGTATGAAAGTAAGGCAATAAAATTTAATCTGACGATGTCACAGAATCTACTCACTGCGATTGATAAGTTTATCGCCACCCACCGTGGTTATAAGAATCGTAGCCAGTTTCTGGCAGAGTTGGCACGTGAGCGAATAGCTCGTTAGTGCCCCAAACTGCTGGCAAAGTCAAATGAAGGGGAATCGTGCCGTTGGGGTCATAGCGACGTAAGTCACCGAAGAGCCCCTCGGTGTGGTAAACCCTTCACTCATTGAGCGATCAGCTTTCATGCAAACCACATTCACGTTTTAGGCCGAAGAAACGCGTCTCTTCTTCACTCATACCCGGTTCCCATTTACGGGTGGTATGGGTATCACCGACAGAGAGATAACCCTGCTCCCACAGTGGATGGTAGCTCAAGCCATGTTGCGTCAAATACTGATAAACCTGGCGGTTATCCCAATCAATGATAGGAAGCAACTTGAAGACCCCGCGCGCAATTGCCAAAACGGGTAGTTTTGCACGACTCCCCGATTGTTCACGACGCAGCCCCGCAAACCAGGTTTGAGCACCTAAGGTTTCCAGTGCGCGATTCATTGGCTCAACTTTATTCAAATCATTGTAGCGCTCAATCCCCTCAACACCCTGCTCCCACAGTTTGCCATAACGGGCTTCTTGCCAGGCAGGGCTTTGCTGCGCGCGAAACACCTGCAAATTGAGCTGAAGTTTTTCGGTGAGAGAGTCAATAAATTGATAGGTTTCTGGGAACAGATAACCGGTATCAGTGAGAATCACCGGGATATCAGGCTGCTGGCGTGTCACCAGATGCAAGCAAACTGCGGCCTGAATACCAAAGCTGGAAGAGAGCACAAACTCACCGGGTAGATTTTCCAACGCCCAGCTGACGCGCTCCTGTGCGGTTAGATGCTCCAATTGCCCATTAACCAGCGCCAATGCCGCCGCTTGTTCCGCTTTCGGCAGCGCATTAAGTTCATTGAGATTAAATTGGCTCACACCGCCTCCTGAACATCATAAAAGTCGTGGGCTGAATCTATCACCGGAGCAATAACACCGACGCGAATAACAAAATCACCGAAACCTTCATCAGTATGACGTTCCTTCGCCCAGCGCTCGACCAATTGATCGGTAATGGCCAGAATTTCATCTTCGGTGATGTTTTCACGATACATCCGCGGTATTCGCGTACCTTCGCGATTGCCGCCCAGATGCAGGTTATATCGGCCCACCGCTTTCCCCACCAGCCCCATTTCAGCCAATAAAGCACGGCCACAACCATTAGGGCAACCGGTGACGCGCATCACAATATGCTCATCGGGCAGACCGTGCTGTTGCAAAATACCTTCAATACGGGTGACAAATTCCGGCAGGAAGCGTTCAGCCTCCGCCATCGCCAATGGGCAAGTTGGGAATGAAACACAAGCCATTGAATTTTCACGCTGCGGGCTGACACTGTCATCCATCAGGCCATGCTCGCGGGCCAGAGCTTCAATGCGCGCTTTGTCTTTTTCCGGCACGCCAGCCACAATCAGGTTCTGGTTAGCGGTTAAACGGAAATCGCCCTGATGGATTTTGGCAATTTCCGCCACGCCAGTTTTCAGACTGCGGCCTGGATAATCCAGCAAACGGCCATTTTCGATAAATAAGGTCAGATGCCACTTTTTATCAATACCTTTTACCCAACCGATACGGTCACCACGGCCAGTAAATTGATAAGGTTTGATGGCTCCGAAACTCACCCCGGCGCGCTTTTCAACTTCGGCTTTGAACACCTCAACACCAACACGCTCTAGCGTATATTTGGTTTTCGCATTCTTACGATCAGTGCGGTTACCCCAATCACGTTGAGTGGTCACCACCGCTTCAGCAATCGCCAAAGTGTGTTGCAATGGGATATAGCCGAATTCACTGGCTTTACGTGGGTAAGTATTCTTATCACCGTGAGCAATGGATAACCCACCGCCGACCAGCACGTTAAAGCCGACTAACTTGCCCTTGTCTGCCACAGCGACAAAGTTAAGGTCATTGGCATGGAGATCCACATCATTTTGCGGCGGAATAACTACCGTGGTTTTAAATTTGCGTGGCAAATAAGTAGCACCGAGGATCGGTTCTTCATCCGTGGTCGCGACTTTTTCTGCATCCAGCCAAATTTCAGCGTAAGCACGGGTGCGCGGCAGTAAATGTTCAGAAATTTTCTTCGCCCATTCATAAGCTTCCTGATGGAGCACTGATTCCACCGGATTCGAGGTGCAAAGCACGTTACGGTTAACATCATTTGCCGTCGCCAATGCATCCAAACCTAATTGATTGAGCAACTGGTGAGCTGGTTTCACATTCCCTTTCAAAATGCCATGAAACTGGAATGTCTGGCGGTTAGTGATACGGATACTGCCATATAAGGTATTATCCGCAGCAAACTTATCAATACCCAACCACTGTTGCGGGGTAATGATTCCGCCGGGTAAACGGCAACGCAACATCATGGCGTGACGGGGTTCCAGCTTCTGTTCAGCGCGCTCGGCACGGATATCACGGTCATCTTGTTGATACATACCGTGAAAGCGGATCAGCAAGAAGTTATCGCCGTTGAACCCGCCGGTCAGCCCGTCATTCAAATCTTCTGCAATCGTCCCGCGTAAGAAGTTACTTTGCGACTTCATGCGCTCGCCGTCAGAAAGTTTTCCCGTCACGACCAACGGCCCAAGGTGTTTTTCACTCATCAGTACACATCCCGCTGATAACGGCGCGCCAGGCGCAGCTCACTTAAATATTCATCAGCCTGCTCAGCATCCATCGCGCCGTGCAGAGCCACCACGTCCAGTAAAACCTGCTCAACGTCTTTCGCCATGCGATTAGCATCACCACAGACGTAAATGTGGGCACCTTGTTGGATCCAGTTCCACAGTTCTGCACCTTGTTCGCGCAGTTTGTCTTGTACATATATTTTATCGGCTTGATCGCGCGACCATGCCAGATCAATACGAGTCAGCAAGCCATCTTTGACATAGCGTTGCCATTCGACCTGATAGAGAAAATCTTCAGTAAAATGCGGGTTGCCGAAAAGTAACCAGTTCTTGCCCGTAGCACCATCGGCTTCGCGCTGCTGCATAAACGCACGGAAGGGGGCGATACCGGTTCCTGGCCCAATCATTATCACTGGCGTTTCTGGGTTAGTGGGTAAACGGAAGTTATCGTTATGTTCGATAAAAATGCGAATATCACCATCCACTTCCAGCCGATCTGCCAGATAACCCGATGCACCACCAGTACGTGGCCGACCATCAATGTCATAGCGCACCACACCGACCGTAACATGCACTTCATTCTCGGTTTCAGCCTGTGAGGAGGCGATGGAATAGAGCCGAGGTGTTAGTGGCCGTAACAGCGCAACCAGTTGATCGGCATTCAGGTCTGAAGGGGCCTGACGAACCATATCAACAATTGGGGTATTCTTCGCATAATGTTGCAGCGCTGATTTATCCGCCAGCAAAGCAATCAATTTTTCATCACGGGAAAGTGCTGCATATTTATCGACGATCAGGGTGGTATTTTGTGTCAGCTCAAGATGGCTGCGCAGTGCTTGCGACAGCGATATATTCTGCCCATCAATACTGACCTGCTCATCACCTTTAAGCCACAATAGCGCCAACAACTCTTCGACCAATGCCGGGTCATTATCAAACCAGATACCCAGAGCATCGCCCGGCTGATAGCGCAGCCCGGAGTCCCCTAAATCAATTTCAATATGGCGTACATCTTTCTCAGAGTTGCGGCCGGTCACTTTTTGCTGCACAGATAACTGTGCGGTCAGTGGCGCAGCCTTGCTATATGGGCTGGAGGTAATTTCATCAACCGCGCCGCTTGGTGTTACTGCTACCGCAGCCGCTGATTGCGCGGGGACTCTTGCCTGCAATGCCGCCACAATTTGTTGACGCCACTGCTGTGCGGATTCTTGATATTCCACATCAGCATCGACTCTCTCCAATAATCGCTGTGCACCCAACTCAGCCAATTTGTTGTCGAAGTCTTTGCCTGCCTGACAAAAATGCTCGTATGAGGTATCGCCTAAACCCAATACCGCAAAGGCAGTTTCTGGCAATTTCGGCGCTTTTTTAGAGAATAGGAACTTATGCAGGGCAACAGCCTCTTCAGCCGGCTCACCTTCACCTTGAGTGGAGGCCACAATAACCAGCAAGCGCTCTTGCGCGATCTGCTTAAACTTATAATCACCGGCGTTAACCAGATTGACGTTAAGTTTGGCAGCCACAAGGTCATCGCGTAACTGTTCGGCCAAGCGGCGTGCATTACCGGTTTGAGAGGCAGAAATCAGGGTAATAGTTACCGCCGCAGGGGCCGCTACAGCAGGAGCAACAACCGCACCGGGTTGCTGATTAACCATGCCCCAAAAGTAGCCAGATAACCATGCCATTTGGGTTGGGGAAAACTCACCCACCGCCGCCTGCAAGCGGGCTAACTGCTCCGGCGATAGCGGAAGTAAAGAACTAGGAGGAACCTGAGTCGTCATTGCAGTACTAATTCCCTTAAGCTATAGCCAGTGTCAGCTGATATATTCAGCAAATAAATCTTGATGTTTGTAAGGTTAACCATCCCGATAATAACAATTAAAGAAGCAATAGAAATAATAAATAACCAAAACGACTAAGCGGTTTTTCAGGTAATAGATATGAGTTAAAGTGTTCAACTTATTAGGAAATTTGTGCCCACTGATATTGCGCCACAGATTGAGTCGGTCTGTATATAAATCAGTAGGCTACGCTGTAGATAAGCACAACGCGTCAGGCTCGGGAGGCCACACCGCTAGCGCATTCATAGCCAGCATCGATGCTTTCCGGTACTATGCGGCGTTTTTTTGAGTCAATAAGGTCAGAATGATGAGCACCACCCTATTTAAAGATTTTCAGTTTGAAGCTGCCCACTTGTTGCCCCATGTACCAGAGGGCCACAAATGCGGTCGTTTGCACGGCCATTCATTTATGATCCGTATCGAGGTCACCGGTGAAGTTGATGCTCACTCCGGCTGGGTGATGGATTTTGCTGAACTCAAAGCTGCGTTTAAACCGATTTGGGAACGTTTGGACCATCACTATTTGAATGACATTCCTGGTCTGGAAAATCCGACCAGTGAAGTGCTGGCCAGCTGGATTTGGCAACAGCTTAAACCGCAATTACCAGAACTGAGCGCCGTCATGGTAAAAGAGACTTGTTCTGCGGGTTGTATTTTTCGCGGCTAATAAATCGCGCTGAATAAATCGCGGCGAGTAAAATTGATCCCCAAAGTCATTGGCATTACAGCCAGGCAGCAAGCGAACAAATCCCGATGAGCTTACATAAGTAAGTGATTCGGGTGACAAATCTGCTGGGAGCAGATTTGAACGCTGCTTGCAGCGGCCTCACAGAGGCGAGGCTCATGGATGGGCCGAGTAACGAACGCAGCTAACAACGCTGTAACGGCAAGGACGAAGGGGATTAGGCGATATTTAAATACTTATGTGTCTGCATCGACAACCGCCAGTTCTTGGCGATACAGGTTTCAATACAAAGCTTGGTCGCCTCGTCTTTCTGGCTGATGGGCTGTAACGCAATAATCCGCTTTTTATCATCCGTCAGTGTTTCCAGCAGCTGCTCAAGTGCTTCGATATCCCGTAAACGCCCCACCGGATGCTTAATTTCATCTGCGCGCTGTAATGCCTGAGGCAACACTTTCAGTCCACCGCGCATATTCACTTTTGGCGAAACTGTGACCCAAGTGGCGGCGGAACACTGCACTTCATGCGTACCGCTGGTTTCAATCTGGCAACTGTAACCGGCCTGTTCCAACTGAGTCGTTAAAGGGAATAAATCGTAAATAGCAGGCTCACCGCCGGTGATGACTACATGGCGAGCGGTATATCCCTGCTGAGAGAAAATATTTAATAATTGCTGTTCACTGGCGGTTGCCCAGGCATCACTTTCCACCGTTTTTACCATGATGCGCTGCATATCGACTTCCCGATCGGCCTCTTTTTCCCAGGTATGTTTGGTATCGCACCAGCTACAACCGACTGGGCAGCCCTGCAAACGCACGAAAATCGCCGGTACGCCGGTGAAGTAACCCTCGCCCTGCAAGGTCTGGAACATCTCATTAATCGGGTACTGCATCAGTATCTCTATCGTCATTCAAACCAATGGGCGATTATCGCAGATTCCATAGCTGTGACCAAACTGGTAACACCGTCGCTACCAGTTTGTTTGTATCAGACAGTTACTCAATCACACCACAAGCCATTCGTGCACCGCCACCGCCCAGAGGCATTGGATGGTCGGCATAATTATCCCCACCAGCATGGATCATCAAAGCATGTTGCTTCAGTTCAGAGAGTGATTTCAGCCGTGGAGCCAATATCTGATAAGTAGAAGTCCCATCGGCATTCACCACCAGCCCAGGTAGGTCGCCTAAATGCCCTTTATCATTGTACGGCCCGAGATGAGCAGCGGTTTTTTGTGGGTCAAAGTGGCCGCCAGCGGTAAGTGCGGGCACCGCTTTACCGTCTTTCTGCCCCGGTGTACAACTTGGATTTTCATGCAGATGGAAACCATGAATACCCGCTACCAGCCCAGTCAGGTTCGGTGTGAACAATAAACCATAAGGAGTTTCGGTTACTGTCACGGTACCCAAAGCTTTACCATTGCCTTCCGGTAGCGCTTCATTCATGGTCACAGTAACCTCTGCTGCCAGCACACTGCTGGTAAAAAGCATTGCGGGTAACACTAAGTATTTCAGTTTCATCAGTTATCTTCCTTTATGCATTATTGCCGAATCATTCGAGTAATGATTAATTATAACTGGCGGTGAATTATCTGCACGGCCGTGGTGTGTTAGATGTGAGTCAGATGAGGTCGTTCCTGCGAGATTCAGATTAATCTCGCAGGAAACAAGCGGTAATAATAGGTTAGTTTTAGAAGAGTCAAACCAGCAAGCCGGTATTTAACGTTAACTCACGGCCAACATATCACCGAGACTTGCCCACGCGTTAGAATTGGTTGGTGAGTTATATGAGCAGAGCATTTCGCTATTTTCCAGGATAGATGACATTAGATACGTTAAGGGGGAGAAGTTCCCTTCAGATGAAATATTACTCTTCTGAGATGATATTACCGTGGAGTTAATATTGTTCGCAACAGGTTTGTATTTTCCTGCTGCCTCATTAACCGCTTTATCAACCAATTTAACTATCTCATTCTTATTATTAAACATATCGAGGCATTCATCAAATGTCTGGTTTTCTTGGCACCCTTTTGGGCTAGCCATTATCATTTCACCACCAATAAATTGCTGTTCGGTATTTTCTCCAATTTCACGTTTAATACGTTTTTCAACTATATTCGTATCAATTACACTGTTTTGAGTTTCAACATAAGCCTGTTGAAATAAGACATCTCCATTCGCGACTTTTTTTAATAGATCGTCAGATGCCTTATTTTCAGCCAAAACAACCAAGTTTGAAATTTCCATAAGTCCATAATTGTGTTCTGGCGAAAGAAAGCTAATTATTTTTTTATGATCCTTTAAGCGAACATTCTGAAAAATGCCCTCGATATTCATTTTGTCAAAAATCACATCATTCGTTTCTTTAGATAAATTCAAGTATAAAATAAAAGATTTACTCACACCTTCATCTATTTAAGATTTCTGTCTGTCTAATGCTGATCTATTTTCCGATATATTGGTGCCAACATTAATTCTGGATATCCCTCTCTCAGATTCAACTTCACCACTCAAGGTATCTTGAACACTGGATGCTAACTTATTATTTATGTCTGGTTGGGTATTTCCATCTTGACGTACGCCCCTTGCATACCTAAAAATATCTTCTGAGGATAATTCCTTGTTTCTAAGCTTGTTGCATATTGTTTTTATCTCATTTCTCCTCACTTTAAATACATGAATAAGATAAGCATCGCTGGCTGTCACTTCCCCCTTAGCAACCGAGTATAATAACTCATCGGATACACCGCCGTTAACCAAGGTGATTAACTCTACTGCACTAAAACCCACATCATCCTTTTTTAAGCTAATAAATTCAATTATCTTCTTGCGTAACTCACGGGGCTTACCTGAAAGAACATCATTGGAGTCTATAATCAAAGAACCTGTAAGTGTATTATTTGCTTTGCTTCCTTCAATACTAATATTGTAGTTATATTGCTCCAAAAAGAAATTCGTAATAGACGGAGCATGATTTAGCATAGATAAATCAAATTTCCCTCTCACTAATTTCTTTAAATTATCATCACCAATACCATTAGCTATTAATTTATTTAATACAACAATGGATTTATGGAAAACTATTTTATTGTTATATGCAAATCTTGCCAGTTTTTTACTAACGCCATAATCCTCTACAGCTCGAGCTATCTTTCTATTTTTCTCTATGATATCTATCTTGGTTTTTTTATTTGAGTTTTCTTTTTTTTGATTAGGGGGAGAAGAGACTATCTCCTCAGAGAATGGCGGGTTCAATCCACTCGCATCTCGCTTAGAGAATGAAGTTTCAGTTAACGAGGTATTATTAGTAGACTGTTCTTTTAAATTTTGTAGTATCGCCTTTTCTCGCAATAAAGTATCCGCATCCCGAGACAATTTTTTTACATCTATCTCGTGGGGAGAATCATGCTTGAGAAATAAATCATTTATCTCATTTTCATTAAATCCGATGTTAATAAGAGAGTAAACAAGGCTATATTTACTCTCATTTTCAACAGATTGAAAAATTAACCCTTTGGATACACCAGAGTCTTGTAATACTAACATCCTCGCTAAATTATAGCGTCTGGATGAACCATCGGCTTTATTCAAGTAATTATCAAAATCAGATTTACTCAATTTTGGCAATAGGTGATGAAAAAGATCTGATAAACTAGACTTTCCGCTAAAATCACGTTCCATAACACTATAAATATAATCTCCTTTTATTTTAACAGCATTATTGAATTCACTTCTTTTGTTTTCAAAATTATTATAGCTTAATGATGATGTATTTTCAGATAGTATAGATGAGAGATCGCTCATATAAATCCTTATAAATGAGTAGATAGCTAATATATTTTCATATGGTCACGCCAATCTATTCTATCTAAAATAGGTTTAATGCCATCTCAAATTATCTTTATAAATATTATTATTCTTTAGCGCCAAAATACTGCCATAAAAAATCTATGGTCACCCCCGTTTTTGCAACACCGATTTTGATTTATGATGGGCTTGCTTAAATCTATTCGGCGTCTGGTGGACAAAAATGTCCGCGCCATGATGAGTTCCGCACCTGATGAACCTTAAAAAACCCGTCGGCTTCAAAGAGCCATTTTTTGTGTCAGGTTCATCATCAGGCCGCTGTGCCGTTCATGTCATCAATAATCAGTCGTCGCAAAACCAGAAAGTCACTTGGTAACTCATTGAGCTGACAGTAGATTTACTGTTGGCTCTTTTATTTACTGAAGACGGTTCCTTGTGTGGTGACTGCCCAGGCTATTCGCGCCAGTTTGTTCGCTAATGCGCAGGCCACCACATTCGAGTGATGTCGTGTCAGTTGCCCATTAACCCACTCCGCCAGTCGTCCTGACTGATACTCCAGCCGTTGCATATAGACCCGCGCGCACTGCACCAGTAGCCGTCTCAGATTTTTATCCCCCCGCTTGCTGATGCCCATCAGGGTACTTTTCCCGCCGGTACTGTATTGGCGGGGTACTAATCCCGTTGACGCAGCAAAATCCCGGCTGCTGAGGTAGTTTTTCCCATCTCCCAGTTTGGTGGCGAGCAAACTGGCAGTGCTTGTCCCGATACCGGGAATGGTGAGCAGGCGTTGTGCTGTTTCATCATCGGCCAGATGGTTTTTTCACTCTCTTTCGATTTCTTCGATCTGTTCACAGAGATAGCCATAATGCTGATGAAGTCGGGTGAGCAGTCGCACCAAATAAGGCGGTAGCTCGTGCTCCTCAGGCACAGTCGCCAGTCGTTTTATCACCGCAATACCGCGTGGCATGCTTATGCCAAACTCAAGTAAAAAAGCATGCATTTGGTTGGTGGCTTTGACCCGCTCCCTCACCAGTGCATCGCGGACACGATGCAGAGCCGACATGGCCTGCTGGTCTTCGGTTCTGGGTGTCACAAAGCGCATGGAGGGACGGGAAGCGGCTTCGCATATGGCCTCAGCGTCGATGAAGTCATTTTTATTAATTTTAACAAAGGGTTGGACAAACTGCGGAGAAATGAGTTTGACCTGATGCCCTAACTGGCTGATATGACGGGCCATAAAATGCGCCCCGGCACAGGACTCCATCGCGACAATGCAAGGCGGGCAGGTGGCGAGAAACTGGGTGAGTTGAATGCGGGAAAACCTCTTGCGTAATAATGTGTTGCCGTGTTTTTCCTGGCAATGAATATGGAATGAATTCTTACCAAGGTCGATGCCGATGAGCGTAACGTTTTGCATGATGATCCCTCCAAAAAGAAAACCCTGTCAGCTTACCGCTCACAGGGTGGGGGTGACCATCTCATTAACCCGCCGAAGCGGGTTTTCCATCAACTTTAATCAAAGCTAAGGCACAGTAATTACTGGCCTTTGACTTCTTTCAGGCCGTTGAATGGTGCGCGGTCGCCCAGCGCTTCTTCGATACGGATCAGTTGGTTGTATTTAGCAACACGGTCAGAGCGGCTCATAGAACCGGTTTTGATCTGGCCTGCTGCGGTACCTACTGCCAGATCGGCAATAGTGGCATCTTCGGTTTCGCCTGAACGGTGAGAGATAACCGCGGTGTAACCTGCATCTTTCGCCATCTTGATAGCAGCCAGAGTTTCGGTCAGAGAACCGATCTGGTTGAATTTAATCAGGATAGAGTTAGCAACACCTTTCTCGATACCTTCTTTCAGGATCTTGGTGTTGGTTACAAACAGATCGTCACCAACCAACTGGATTTTGTCACCCAGAACTTCGGTCTGGTATTTGAAGCCAGCCCAGTCAGATTCGTCCAGACCGTCTTCGATAGAGACGATTGGGTACTGTTTGGTCAGGTCTTCCAGGAAGTGAGTGAACTCTTCAGAAGTGAAAGCTTTGTTGCCTTCGCCAGCCAGAACATATTTGCCATCTTTATAGAATTCAGATGCAGCACAGTCCATCGCCAGAGTCACGTCTTTGCCCAACTCGTAACCAGCCTGTTTTACCGCTTCAGCGATAACAGCCAGTGCTTCGGCGTTAGAACCCAGGTTTGGCGCGTAGCCACCTTCGTCGCCTACCGCTGTGCTCATACCTTTAGCTTTCAGAACCTTAGCCAAAGTATGGAACACTTCAGAACCGATACGAACGGCTTCTTTCAGAGTTTTAGCGCCGACTGGCTGAATCATAAACTCTTGAATATCAACGTTGTTATCAGCATGCTCGCCGCCGTTGATGATATTCATCATAGGCAGTGGCATAGAGAATTTGCCTGGGGTACCATTCAGTTCAGCAATGTGCTCATACAAAGGCATGCCTTTAGATGCTGCTGCTGCTTTCGCTGCTGCCAGAGAAACAGCCAGGATGGCGTTAGCACCAAACTGGGATTTGTTCTCAGTACCGTCCAGATCGATCATGATTTTATCGATATTAGCCTGATCTTTGGCATCTTTACCGATAACTGCCTGAGCAATTGGGCCATTTACTGCTGCAACGGCTTTCAGAACGCCTTTGCCCAGGAAACGGGATTTGTCACCGTCACGCAGTTCCAGTGCTTCACGGGAACCAGTAGAAGCACCTGATGGTGCCGCAGCCAAACCAACAAAACCGCCTTCCAGATGAACTTCGGCTTCTACAGTTGGGTTACCACGGGAGTCGATGATTTCGCGACCGATGACTTTAACGATTTTGGACATTAGATTTTCCTCAGTACAAGTTAAACTAAAACTCCAGACAGAGGGGGCGACATCGCTGCCGCCCCTTCTACCAAATATTTTATTTCACCTGGCGCTTCTGATACTCACCAGCCGCTTTCACAAAGCCAGCAAACAACGGGTGACCATCACGTGGCGTCGAAGTAAATTCTGGATGGAACTGACAAGCTACAAACCACGGATGATTTGGCAACTCGATAATCTCCACCAGTTTGTTATCCGCAGAACGCCCTGCTACACGTAACCCGGCGGCTTCAATCTGCTTCAACAACATGTTGTTTACTTCATAGCGATGACGATGGCGCTCAACGATGGTTGGCTCGCCATACATCTGACGAACCAGGCTACCTTCAGTCAGGTGACATTGCTGCCCCCCCACTCGCATGGTACCGCCCAAATCGCTCTCTTCCGTGCGAACTTCAACGTTGCCGTCTTCATCACGCCATTCGGTGATTAATGCAACCACCGGATACTTACAGTCTGGCACAAATTCTGTGGAGTTCGCATTTTCCATTCCCGCTACATTGCGGGCAAACTCCATCAGTGCAACCTGCATACCCAAGCAAATGCCCAGATAAGGAATATTGTGTTCACGAGCATAACGTGCCGCCAGAACCTTGCCTTCCACACCACGGTAGCCAAAGCCACCAGGAATCAGGATAGCATCTAATCCTTTCAACATCTCTTCGCCGCGCGTCTCAACATCCTGTGAATCAATCAGCTTGATGTTCACCGTCAGGCGATTTTTCAGCCCGCCGTGCTTCAAGGCTTCAATCACAGATTTATAGGCATCCGGCAATTCTACGTATTTGCCGATCATCCCAATGGTCACTTCGCCACCTGGATTCGACTCTTCGTATAATACCTGTTCCCATTCTGCGAGATTTGCTTCAGGACAAGTTAAGCTGAATCGTTTACAAATATAATCGTCAAGGCCCTGTGATTTCAATAGCCCTGGGATTTTATAAATGGAATCAACATCTTTTAGGGAGATAACCGCTTTTTCTGGCACATTGCAGAACAAGGCGATTTTAGCCCGTTCATTAGCAGGAACTGCGCGGTCAGAACGGCAAATCAGCACATCTGGCTGAATACCGATTGAAAGCAGCTCTTTTACCGAATGTTGCGTTGGCTTAGTTTTCACTTCACCAGCCGCTGCCAGATAAGGAACCAATGTCAGGTGCATATAAAGCGTATGCTCGCGGCCAACATCAACCGCCATCTGACGAATAGCTTCCAGGAATGGCAGGGATTCGATATCACCTACGGTGCCACCAATTTCAACCAATACCACATCGTGGCCTTCGCCGCCTTCGATGATACGTTCTTTGATTGCATTGGTGATATGAGGAATAACCTGGATAGTCGCACCCAGATAGTCGCCGCGGCGCTCTTTGCGCAGAACTTCAGAGTAGATACGGCCAGTAGTGAAGTTGTTACGGCGGGTCATTTTAGTGCGAATGAAGCGCTCGTAATGCCCTAAATCCAGATCGGTTTCAGCACCATCTTCGGTGACAAAAACTTCCCCGTGTTGTGTCGGGCTCATGGTGCCCGGATCCACGTTGATATACGGGTCCAGTTTCATGATGGTAACGTTGAGGCCACGGGCTTCAAGTATAGCCGCCAGAGAGGCTGCGGCAATGCCTTTACCCAGAGAGGATACGACCCCGCCGGTCACAAAAATATAATTAGTTGTCATGCTGAACCTGAGAGTTTAGGTTTAAAGACGATGGAAGAACCAAGACGGGAAAGTAGTATACCCGAACCTTGGTTTCGCTACAAACTATCTCCGCATCAGTGGCCGTTTTCGCCGTTTTTTCTGTGCGGAATATCGTCTTGCTATCCGTTATAATTCAATATATTAACGTAATTAAAATTCAACAACCATCCATCAAATGAATTAAAACACCTTACATTTCAGTTTCTTGCTTTTTAACTTGCTGCCAGGCAGATTCCATTTCATTCAATGTCGCGCTCTCCATAGTCTTACCTGACGCCGTAACTATTTGTTCTACCTGACGAAAACGACGTTCAAACTTACGATTTGCCGCCTGTAAGGCATTTTCAGCTTTATGGCCTAAATGGCGAGATAAGTTGACGGTGGCAAACAGTAAATCACCGATTTCCTCACCTAACTTCTCCTCATCCACCACCGCCTGGCGAGCTTCAAACATCACTTCATCGATCTCTTCGTAGACTTTATCCAGCACCGGTCCCAGAGTGTCCCAATCAAAACCGACTGATGCGCAACGTTTCTGGATTTTATGCGCTTTCATCAGCGCGGGCAGCGCGTCAGGGATATCATCTAATGCCGAATATAAGGCCTTTTCCGCCCTTTCCTCGGCTTTACGCGATTCCCACCCTGCCAATGCAGTGTCACTGCTAATTATAGCGTCTGAAACGTTTTGCGGCGCATCAGGAAACACATGTGGGTGGCGGCGTACCAACTTATCGCTGATGGCATGACAAACATCATCGAACGCAAATAGCCCTTGCTCCTGCCCCATCTGTGCATAAAACACTACCTGAAACAGCAAATCCCCCAATTCATCACGAAGATCGTCAAAATCCTTACGCTGAATCGCGTCAAGCACCTCATAGGTTTCTTCTAATGTATAAGGCGCGATAGTGTCGAAAGTCTGCTTACGATCCCACGGACAGCCGTGCTCCGGGTCACGTAAGGTACGCATAATGTCCAACAGACGTTGCAAAGCTAAGGCGGTGGAGTCAGTTGTAGGATGATTTTGATTCATTATTTTTCGCTATAGTCAGTCGAGGCGTAGTGAGCGCAGGCAGATTGATTGCGGCCAGCGCACAGCCCCCGGAATGTACACGTAGTACGTGAGGAGGGCGAGCACTGCCCAATATCAATATGCCAAAGCGCAGTAGCCGTTTATATCCTTCGCCCTTAAAGTCGCAGGGTTGTTAGCGGCGCTCACGCACCCGAATCACTTACCTGAGTAAGTTCATCGGGATTTGTTTGCTTGCCGCCTACCTGCAACTCCAATGGCTTTGGGTATAGATAATTTCAATTGCCGTGGAGCCGACGGGCATCTATCACATCCGGCAACTGATTCAGCTTAGCCAGCACTCTACCCAGCACCTGTAGATTGTAGATCTCGATATCCATATCGATGGTTGCCATCATCTTTTTGGTATCACTACGGCTGGCAACCCCCAGTACATTGACCTTTTCGTTCGCCAAAATGGTGGTGATATCACGTAGCAAACCACTGCGATCATTGGCGGTCACCCGCACCACTAATGAATAGCCACTGGAGTAACTCTCGCCCCAGACCGCATCGACAATCCGCTCAGGGGCATGGGATTGCAATTCAGCTAGCTGCTCGCAATCAGCGCGATGAATGGATATCCCCCGCCCTTGGGTGATAAAGCCAATAATCTCATCACCGGGGATGGGTTGGCAGCAGCGGGCAATATGGTGCATCAGATTGCCAACGCCTTCGACCACAATGCGCCCACTGTCTTTGCTGGCGTTACGTGGTGGCGGCTGATGCTTATTATTCAGATGGCGTAATGCTTCTAAATCAGCCTCTTCCGCTGTGGGCTTATTCAGTTTGCCTTGCAGGAAGTTAACCATCTGGTTTAGGCGGATATCACCACCGCCAATAGCCGCCAACACTTCATCCATTGAATTCATGTTATAGCGCGGTACCAGCAGCTTCTCTGCCTCTTTCAGGCTGATATCCAGATGCTCCAGCTCGTCATCCAACATCTGCCGGCCAGCAAGAATATTCTTGTCTCTATCTTGTTTTCTAAACCAGTTATGAATCTTGGAACGACCACGGCTGGTGGTCACATAGCCGAGGTTCGGATTCAGCCAGTCACGACTCGGGTTAGGCTGTTTCTGGGTGATAATCTCAATCTGATCACCCATCTGTAACTGGTAAGTAAACGGTACAATTCGGCCACTGATTTTAGCCCCAATACAGCGGTGGCCCACATCGCTATGAATATGGTAAGCGAAGTCCAGCGGTGTCGAACCCGCAGGCAAATCAATGACATCACCTTTCGGCGTAAACACATATACCCGATCGTCAAATACCTGACTGCGCACTTCATCCAGCATTTCACCGGAATCCGCCATCTCTTCCTGCCACGCAATCAATTTACGCAACCAGGCAATCCGCCCTTCGTAACCGGAACGACCGGCGGCGACAGCACCTTCTTTATACTTCCAGTGCGCAGCAACGCCCAGTTCAGCATCTTCATGCATCTGACGGGTACGGATTTGAATTTCGAGTGTTTTGCCGCGTGGCCCAAGCACTACGGTGTGGATTGACTGGTAACCATTGGGTTTAGGGTTAGCAACGTAATCATCAAATTCATCAGGCAAATGGCGGAAATGGGTATGGACAATACCGAGTGCGGCATAGCAATCCTGCAAGCGCTCCACTACCACCCGTACGGCTCGCACATCAAACAGTTCATCGAAGGCCAGCGACTTCTTCTGCATTTTGCGCCAGATACTGTAGATATGCTTGGGACGACCATAAATGTCGGCTTTGATCCCTTCATCTGCCATAGCTTTGTGCAATGTGGCTACAAAATCATCAATGAATTGCTCACGATCGATACGGCGCTCATGAAGCAATTTAGCAATTTGCTTATATTCATCTGGATGCAAATAGCGGAAGCAGAAGTCTTCCAACTCCCACTTGATCTGGCCGATACCCAAGCGATTAGCCAGTGGCGCATAGATATTGGAACACTCTTTGGCCGCCAGCACGCGCTCGTCTTCCGGTGCATCCTTCACTTCGCGCAAATGAGCAATACGCTCTGCCAGTTTGATGACCACACAACGGAAATCTTCCACCATCGCCAATAACATACGGCGCACGTTATCCACTTGCTCAGAGCTCATGGAGTCATTATGGGTCGCTTTCAACTGACGGATGGCATCCATATCGCGCACACCGTGCACCAGATAAGTAATACCTTTACCGAATTGTTCGGTCAGCGTAGCTTCATCCACCACGTTGGCATCCACCAGCGGGAATAGCAGCGCCGCGCGCATACTGTCATTATCCATGCTAAGGGTGGAAAGAATTTCAACCATTTCAAGGCCGCGCCACAGCAACAATGAGGCATCGGGATGGTTTTGCGTCTGCTGCTCACAATACCGCCAGGTTTCGGCCAGGCGCTCACCTGACTGCGGATTAGGAAGCCCCAAACTGGCGATCCAATCGTCGAGAGCAAACTCGCCCGCTGGATTCAAATGTGCACTTCGTACCGCAACCATAACTTCTCCCTACTTTGCGACCCCTGGCTCCTGCATGAACAGCGCCATAGATTCAAGATGCCCGGTGTGGGGAAACATATCCAACATTCGCACCTGAGCAAGACGGTAACCGGCGGCTAACAACACCTGACTATCTCGTGCCAGCGTAGTGGGATTACACGAAACATATACCACCCGCTTTGGCGCCAGTTTAACTATATGTGACATGACCCCGGCAGCACCTGCGCGGGCGGGATCTAACAATACTTTATCGAACCCTTGTGTTGCCCACGGCTGACGACTGATGTCAGATTCCAGATTTTCATGGAAAAAAGACACATTGGGCAACGCGTTATTCAGAGCATTATACTGCCCATTCGCTACCAACGCCGCAACTCCTTCCACGCCAACCACTTCACGAGCCAACTTTGCCAACGGCAAGGTGAAATTGCCCATACCGCAGAACAGATCCAGCACCCGCTCATCAGGCTGCACATCCAGCCATGCTATAGCCTGAGCCACCATTTGCTGGTTGACCGTATCATTGACTTGAATAAAATCACGCGGATGAAACGCTAAGCGTAGACCCTCAATCTGGTAATAAGGTTCCTCACCAATGAGTTTTTCCACATTATCACTATCACCAGCCAGATAGACGGCGACCTGCTCTCGTTTGGCAAAGTCAATTAACGCCGCACGGTCTACCTCTTTAAGGGTATCAAGGTGGCGTAAAACCATCAACGGACCATTATCGGCTAATACCAGCTCCACATGCCCAAGGCGGCGAACAGCCTGCAAGCCCGATAAACATTGATAAAGTGGTAATAACAAGCGCTCCAACTCAGGTCGTAAAACCGGGCAGTGCTTGATGCAAACTAAATCATGAGACTCGGTTTGGCGAAACCCCATTTGCAATCGATGCTGCTTGGGTTGATAGAGCAGCCCTAACCTCGCCCGCCGCCGATAGCCGTATTCCGACCCACAAATAACCGGGTCTAATTGAGGGCAAGCGCCAGCCTCTCGCATAATCAAACGCTGGAGTGAATCTGCTTTGCTCATTTGCTGTAGCTGGCTATTGGCGTGTTGCTGCTGACAGCCTCCACAAATTCCGAAGTGAGGGCAAGCAGGAACCACCCTTTCGTTGCATCGGTTCAACAAACGTTTAAGCTTACCGCGGCTATATTGGCGCTTTTGCTCGGTAAGCTCTATTTCAGCTTGCTCTCCTGGTAAAGCGCCAGGAATAAAGATAGCTTTACCTTGGTGGTGTGCTACCCCTTGGCCAAAAGGGTCAAGCGAGTTTACGGTCACAGTGAGCGTTTGTTTGGTCGTCACACGTCGGTTTGGAGAGTAGAATTGCGCCATATTGATTGATCAAGCATCGGTTTCGTAAGCTGCTAATTCTCCCACATTGGAATACCATGACCAAATACAGTCTTCGCGCGCGCATGATGATTTTAATCCTGGCCCCCACACTGCTTCTTGGGCTGTTACTCAGTACGACCTTTATGGTCAATCGTTACAATGAACTGCAAAAACAATTAGTTAACGCAGGTACAAATATTATCGAACCGCTGGCGGTTGCCAGTGAGTACGGAATGACCTTTCGCAACCGCGATACTGTCCGTCAGTTAATTAATCTGCTTCACCGTCGCCATTCGAATATTGTTCGGTCAATATCAGTTTTTGACGCAGATAATAATCTTTTTGTCACATCTAACTATAATTACAATTCCTCACAATTAAGATTGCCGAAAGACGACGCTATTCCCAGTTCACTGATGCTTTCCTACCGTGGCGACTCTTTGATTCTGCGCATGCCTATTGTTTCAGAATCCAACCTGTCCAGTGACCGGTCTTCTGATTCAGACATAACCAATCGGCCATTGGGCTATATCGCCATGGACTTGGATTTACAATCCGTACGCTTGCAGCAATATAAAGAAATCTTTATTTCGACTCTACTGCTGCTGTTCTGTATGTGTGTGGCAATCTTGTTTGCTTATCGGCTGATGCGTGATGTCACTGGCCCCATCCGTAACATGGTGAACGCTGTTGACCGCATTCGCCGCGGGCAATTAGACAGCCGGGTGGAAGGGCATATGCTCGGCGAGTTGAATATTTTGAAAAATGGTATCAACTCGATGGCAATGTCACTGGCGGCCTATCACGAAGAGATGCAACAGAATATCGATCAAGCCACGTCAGACTTGCGTGAAACGCTGGAGCAGATGGAAATCCAGAACGTGGAATTGGGGCTGGCGAAAAAACGTGCGCAAGAAGCCGCGCGAATTAAATCCGAATTTCTGGCTAATATGTCCCATGAATTACGTACTCCACTCAATGGGGTGATTGGTTTTACCCGCCAGACACTGAAAACATCACTGACCCCAACGCAAACTGACTATCTGCAAACTATCCAGCGATCAGCAAATAACCTGTTATGCATCATTAATGACGTGCTGGATTTCTCCAAGTTAGAGGCCGAAAAGCTGATTCTTGAGCATATCCCGTTCTCACTACGCGGCGCGCTAGATGAAGTCATTATTCTGCTGGCACACACCGCTCATGAAAAAGGCCTGGAACTGACCCTACATGTTAATAAAGATGTGCCGGAACAAGTGATTGGCGATGCCATGCGTTTGCAGCAAATAGTCACAAACTTGCTGGGTAATGCGATTAAATTCACCGAACAGGGCAATATCGATATTCTGGTGGCAGTACGAGCAATAGCCAGCCAACAGGTGACGCTGGTGGTAGAAATTCACGATACCGGCATTGGTATTTCCGAATCTCAGCAAGCCCAACTGTTCCAGGCATTCCGTCAGGCCGATGCCAGTATTTCACGTCGCCACGGGGGTACCGGCCTTGGGCTAGTTATCACCGAAAGATTGGTGAAGGAAATGGGTGGCGATATCAGCTTCCACAGTCAGGTTGATCGGGGTTCAACTTTCAGGTTCCACCTGACGTTGGATCTCAATGAAGCCATTCCCTCCCGCCGCCCAGATATGTCGCATCTGGAAGGGAAAACGCTGGCCTATATTGAACGTAATGCCGCTGCGGCAAGAGCAACATTAGATATTCTCAGCATCACTCCTTTACAGGTGACTCATCGCCTGACGTTGGCCCAGTTGCCGATACAACATTATGATTTCCTGCTCGTCGGGGTGCCTATCCCGTACCGCAATAATATGGCTGTTCATCAAGACAAACTGATCGCAGCAATGAAAATTTCCGAGCAAGTTATTTTGGCATTGCCGAGCCAATCACAGGTAGAAGCGGAGCAACTTAAACAGATCGGCGCTAAAGCATGCCTGGTTAAGCCCATATCCGCTAACCGGTTAATTCCTTTATTGTCTTATGAAAAGGCGCATAGTGAATTACCGGTGGTAGAGCAAGCACACAAGCAGCCCAAGCTGCCTTTCAAAGTGATGGCCGTTGATGACAACCCAGCTAACTTGAAATTAATGGGGACTTTGCTGGAAGAACAGGTTGAAGAAACAGTGTTATGTGACAGCGGAGCAAAAGCCATAGCCTATGCCCGTGAAAATACGCTAGATATCATTTTAATGGATATTCAAATGCCGGAAATTGACGGCATCCGCGCCAGTGAAGTGATTCATCAGATGTCACATCATCAGGACACCCCGATCATTGCAGTCACGGCTCACGCCGTTAGAGGGCAGCAGGAACAATTACTAAAATTGGGTATGGCTGATTATCTCGCGAAACCTATTGATGAAGCTCGGCTGATACAAGCTCTTTCGCGTTATCTACCTGATAGTGCTTCACAACTTCATGATGAACAGCCTCACGCTTTACAGCAATCTCATGTTTTACAACAATCTCATGTTTTACAACAATCCCACACCTTACAACAACAGGGCGAAAGTGAGGCTCATATTCAGTCAGTTCCGCAATCTGAATGTAAAGAGTCAATAGACTGGCCACTTGCGGTGAGGCAAGCAGCAAATAAAGAAGCACTGGCTAAAGACCTTTTAACCATGTTGTTAGAGTTTACGCCACAAGTGATACAGCGCGTGCAGGCGATTCTAGCCGGTAGCCATGACGATGATATTCTGAATCTGATTCACAAGTTTCATGGCAGTTGCGCATGTAGCGGTGTACCGCGACTGCGGCAATTGTGCATGACGATTGAACAACAATTGCGCCAACAAACTGACGTACAAGACTTACAACCTGAGTGGCTTGAGTTGTTAGATGAGATAGACAATGTCCGCTTTGCTGCACGGAATTATCTCGGCGCAGCCTAATACCGGCCGCCACAAAACCTAAATAGAAAGGGCACAACGATAAGCGGTTGTGCCCTTTGTGGCGGTATCTATACTTTTACTACATAAATACTTGTTACTGCATCAGTGGTGATTACTGCATCAGCAGATAGAGTGAAGTATCACCACGCTGAATGCTCAATGCCAATACCGATGGTTTGGTATCAAGGATTTTCCGCAGCTCACCCAGATTCTGAACGGGTTGCTGGTTGACACCCATGATGATATCGCCTTTTTTCAGGCCGATACGCGCAGCAGCAGTGCCAGGTTTCACACTATCAACTTTCACACCTTTCTTACCATTCACATCAGAGTTGCTCAGCTCAGCCCCTTCAATACCAGTGTAGAGATTGCCTGAATCAACTTGAGTTTGGCTGCTTTGCTCTAATGTCACTTCCACGTTGACAGGCTTACCGTCGCGCAACAGACCCAAGGTCATTTTGCTGCCCACAGGCAAAGTACCAATCTCGGCACGGAAGCCAGCGAAGCTATTGATGGCTTTGCCATTCATGCTGACAATCACATCACCCGCTTTAATCCCTGCTTTAGCTGCAGCAGATTTTGGCAGTACCTGACTGATAAAGGCCCCTTTCTGCGCATCAACCTTCATGGCTTTCGCCAGCTCAGAGTTCAGCTCTGTACCCATAATGCCCAGTTCACCGCGTTTCACCTGACCAAATTCAACCATCTGTGAGGTCAGGTTTTTCACCATGTTACTTGGGATAGCAAAACCGATACCGATGTTGCCACCATCCGGTGCCAGAATAGCCGTGTTGATCCCGATCAGTTCACCGTTCAGATTGATCAATGCACCACCGGAGTTACCACGGTTAATTGCCGCATCAGTCTGGATAAAGTTTTCGTAGTTTTCCACATTCAAACCACTGCGGCCCAACGCCGACACGATACCGGAAGTGACGGTTTCACCCAGGCCGTATGGGTTACCGATAGCTACGGTATAATCCCCAACGCGCAGTTGATCGGAGTCGGCAATTTTAATCGCAGTCAGATTTTTAGCGTCTTTCAGCTGCAATAATGCAATATCAGTACGCGGATCTTTACCAATCACTTTTGCTTCATAACTACGGCCATCACTGAGCTTAACATTGATTTTGGTTGCATTATCTACTACGTGGTTATTAGTGACGACATAACCTTTAGCAGCATCAATAATTACGCCAGAACCCAGCGCACGGAAATCCTGCTTGCTGGGTGCTCCCCCCCTGCTACCAGGCCCCCCCTGACACATTGGTGACCCTTGGAACGGAGAACCGTCCTGGCAGAATGGCGAATCATCACCAAAGAATTGCTGGAACTGTGGTGGTATGCCGCCGGCATTACTTACCTGAGCACTTCCCTCCACATTGATACTCACAACCGAAGGCATTACCTTCTCTAGCATTGGCGCCAGGCTAGGGAGCTGCTGGCTGCTGGAAGAGGCCGTTTCTGCCGCAACGACAGAAGAAACCGGCCCCATGGCTAAACCGATGCTCAATGCCAATGCACTTAACACTAAAGTTGTTTTTTTCATGTATTCTGGCTCTCGCTATACAATTAATAATGAGTCAATAAATGGTGTATAACAGACTTATCCCATAATAATTGGCCTTGCCGCAGGTCAAGCTGATGAACCCGATAATCGAACTCAATTTAGTGAATCGGGTGGATGCAACGCAGCAATTCAAGTTAAGAAGGATATAGTCGTCTTGCATAGTAAGATTAAATATGGGGGATGAAGTTCAGAGAACCAATAATCAGAAAAGTAAAAAATATTGTCCGTCTTTACAAATCTATAGTTAATTAAACGGACATTTTTGTTTTCCTGCATACTATTCCGCAGCCATCAAACGCCGATATTCATCATAGGCATAAAGATCGGTCATGCCACTGATATAGTCTTGAATTAAACGCGCTCGGTAATAATATTCATATATCTCATGTTGTTCTGGCGATAAATGTCGCAACCGCTCTGTTGACTCTGCATAAGCCAGGCGATGTTTAGTCGACAACTTATGGAACAATCTCGTCTCAATGGGGTATTCCCGGTGGCTGTCTTCAGCGACTAATTGCGTAAATGCCGTTTGTGGCATCGCTAATAGCGGGCTATAAATATCAAGCAAACCACTAATAACTCTATATCCTTGTAATTCAAGCTGTTCCACTTCTGGATAATTAAATACGTGTTTCACTGCTACCTTTTTAAAAATTTGCAGTAATTTACACGCCGGACTGGAATCTTCTAATAAAGCCTGATTAAACGAACCAGAAAACACAGCGGGTAGATTCTCAATAAAACGCTGAGCAGCATGCGGAACTAATTTCCCGACAGTATTCACCCGTAAATACATAAAGAATTGGTCTTCCGAACTACGCCGACCTTGCCCTCGACCTAATTGACGAAATGCACCGCCAACAACTTTATCAAACAAATCACCATGAGTAGTCTCACCCCACTCTTGCACCATATGATCATAAAGTTGTTCAACACTGAAAATATTTTTTTCGACCGCGTCTTCTAAATCGGCAATGCAATAAGAGATGTCATCCGCAGCTTCCATAATATAGGTCAACGGAAAACGATTAAACTCCCCCATATTCAGTTCGCGACGTAAATCTTTAACATATTCTTCTTCAGCAAGATAAAAGCCTGGTTTCTTCATCAAATAGTTATGAGAGGTTGGAATATCGCCAGACCAATAAGCCGGTTTGGTATATTTAAGAATACAGCCAACCTGTGCATAAGTGAGGTTAAGCTTTAATAAGCTGTAAACCAAACGAATCGCTTGTGCATTACCTTCAAAATGGCTTAAATCCTGGCGAATTTTACTACGTAGAATATTGAGCTCAGTCTCCCCTTCCCGCAATTTTAATGTATTAACCAGGCATTGATCCTTACCCCGCGGCTCAGCACCGCCACCATTAGGATCCATTTGTTTAGTAAACCAATTATTAATTGCTGATTCACCGAAATGCCCAAAAGGCGGGTTACCGATGTCATGCATCAGACACGCCATTTCTACAATACTTTCAAAAGGATCCAGCAGTTTATCCAGCCCATAGGCGCTGATTTTTTTATCTTGCTTAAAACGATTGAGGATCTCTTTGGCGATATAACGGCCAACTTGCTGAACTTCCAGCGAATGAGTCAAACGGCTACGAACAGCGGCATTGCGCTCCAACGGGAAGACTTGTGTTTTTTGTTGTAAACGCCGGATAGCCGCAGAGTTTACAATTCGGCCGCGATCACTTTCAAATACCCGGGTAATCTCATACTCATCTTCAGCCGAACTGGGTTTACCAAATGGCCGCTGAACACTAATTTTCTGTTTAAAGTCGATCCCGGACATATTACCCCCTGATCATTCATCTAAATACAGTGATACTCACTCTCAGCAGAAGATGCAATTGATTACGTGTGAACTTTGGCTGATTGCGTATGAACTGCGGCACATTACGCATTATCTTGGGTGAACTACCCGACCATCTCACTTACCTGATAAACTGTGCATTGCTCATTACAGGTTAATCCATTCTTTAAAATCGGCGGGTATTCATATGAAAGTAGGAATTATTGGTGCAATGGAAGAAGAAGTCACATTGCTACGTGACAAAATTGAAAATCGCCAAACCTTGTCTCGCGCGGGTTGTGAGATTTACACCGGCCAACTCAATGGCATTGATGTCGCCTTACTGAAATCCGGTATAGGTAAAGTGTCTGCCGCAATGGGCACCACTCTCTTGTTAGAACATTGCCAACCCGACATTGTTATCAATACCGGTTCTGCTGGTGGCCTGGCCTCTAGCCTGAAAGTCGGTGATATCGTGGTTTCTACAGAAGTACGCTATCACGATGCTGATGTGACGGCTTTTGGTTACGAGCCTGGCCAAATGGCCGGTTGTCCAGCCGCTTTCATTGCAGATCTAAAGTTGATTGAATTAGCTGAAAGTTGCATCAAACAATTGGATTTAAATGCAGTACGCGGCCTGATTTGCAGCGGCGATGCCTTTATCAATGGTGCAGCTCCTTTGGCTCGCATTCGCACCACCTTCCCGAGCGTTGCAGCCGTTGAAATGGAAGCAGCGGCTATCGGTCATGTTTGTTACCTATTCAAGACACCTTTTGTTGTCGTCCGTGCTATTTCTGATGTTGCTGATCAAGAATCTCATTTAAGTTTTGATGAATTCCTGGTTGTCGCTGCTAAACAGTCGACGCTGATGATAGAAGCAATGTTAACGTCACTGGCTAAACGCGGTTAATGGTGCGGTTTAATATTATCTCCTTGCTACGAGCAACAATAATCCTGCCCCAAGCAGCGATGTTATTGTTGCTTGGCCTGTTTAACTCACCCGTGCTAGCGGCAGAGCGGATTATCAGTTTATCACCCAGCACTACAGAAATGGCCTATGCCGCTGGGCTTGGGGATAAACTGGTTGCCGTAAGTGCTTACTCTGACTACCCAGCAGCCGCTAAAAAACTAGAACATGTTGCTTCGTGGCAGGGGGTAAATGTCGAACGTATTCTGGCATTAAAGCCTGATTTGATCCTCGCCTGGCGTGGGGGGAATCCGCAACGTCCACTGGATCAATTAGCCTCTTTTGGTATTCCGATCTTCTATTCTGATCCCGTTAATATTGATCAGATAGCGGATGATCTGGATAAATTGGCCCAATACAGCCCATATCCAGAGCAAGCACATCAATCTGCGCAACAGCTACGCCAGGAAGTTCGCGAGTTACGTAGCCATAATGCGCGCAGCCAACCATTACGCACGTTCCTGCAATTTGGTACTCAGCCACTGTTTACCAGTTCTGGACATACATTGCAGAGTGAGGTTATTTCCCTTTGTGGTGGTGAAAATATTTTTGCTGGTAGTCGCGTTCCCTGGCCGCAGGTCAGCCGTGAACAAGTGATGATCCGCCAACCACAGGTGATCGTAGTCAGCGGTGATAAGTCTCAAGCAGATAACATCAGCGCTTTCTGGCGTCCCCAACTTGCAGTACCAATAATAACTCTCAATGAGGACTGGTTTAATCGCGCTGGCCCACGTATTCTGCTGGCCGCTAAACAGCTGTGCCAACAAATGGCCAGCCTTCCATCCTCTGTGGCGGAGTCACATTAATGCTGGTTTATTGGCTGGATATTTTAGGTACTGCGGTATTTGCAATCTCTGGTGTATTGCTGGCGGGGAAGTTGCGTATGGATCCGTTTGGTGTGCTGGTATTGGGTGTGGTGACAGCCGTTGGTGGTGGCACAATTCGCGATATGGCCTTAGCCAATGGCCCAGTATTTTGGGTGAAAGATCCTACAGATCTGGTTGTTGCGATGGTAACTTGTCTGGCAACTATTTTGCTGGTGCGGCAACCACGGCGAACCCCAAAATGGATCCTGCCCGTACTGGATGCTATTGGTCTGGCGGTATTCGTGGGTATCGGGGTCAATAAAGCCTTTGCTGCTGATGCCAGCCCGCTAGTCGCTATCTGTATGGGGGTGATAACCGGCGTCGGAGGTGGGATCATCCGTGATGTATTAGCCCGCGAGATCCCAATGATCCTGCGTACTGAAATCTATGCCACTGCCTGCATCATTGGTGGCATTGTGCATGCTACTGCGTTTTATACTTTTGGTATGCCACTGCAACAAGCAATGATGCTGGGCATGGTGATAACCCTTGGTATCCGGCTTGCCGCTATCCGCTGGCGCTTAAAACTACCCACATTTGAAATAGAGTAGTAGCCATAATTTTCAGTTTTTGATTGTCAGGTGTAGATTATTTTTTATACAATATGCTTCCTTGTAGGCTCTTACTGAGCCTACAAGTGCTGTAAACAAAAATGAAATACGTTTTTAGTGTGAGTTAAATCTTCAAGTTTTTAAATAATTAGCCGATATCTAGAGTTCTCGCTACCAACTCCGGTAGCGGCAGTTAAAAATGTTGTTATAAATCATGAAATATTTTTTGTTGATGTTTTGGCTGGTCTTTCTTGCCAGTCCGTCGCTAGCCCAGGGGCTAAGCGGCACAATAAATGTACAACTGACTATAGTGCCATCTTGTCAGGTACAATCGCCAAATCAAAACGAACACATAGTTAATGCCCCAAAAATAAATTATCCAGAAATACAGTGTCATAGAGGAAATGGATTGGTTACAGAACCTAAAATCAGCCATTCTTTTATTGCATCAAATGGCCCGCATGTTAGCAAAACCCGTGCCGACCAGATGGCACAATTGATTACTGTAGAATGGTAATATTCAGATATAAAAAAACCGCGACTATGGAGGTTGCGGTTTTTTTATCAAAATAATCAGTGATTTTATACCCAAAAACATTGGTGCTACAGCAAGATAGCAAACGAGTAAATCCCGATGAGCTTACTCAAGTAAGTGATTCGGGTGCATGAGTACCGCTAACATAGCTGTAGCACCAAGGATGAAGGGTAGGTTAGATGCTGAAAGAAGAACCGCACCCACAGGTACTCTTCGCATTCGGGTTAGTCACGATAAAGCGAGATCCTTCTAAGCCTTCCGTGTAATCCACTGCACCACCAACCAGATATTGTAGGCTCATGGGATCAACGACCAACTCGACACCTTGCTTCTCAATAGTCATATCGCCATCATTGATCTGATCATCAAAAGTAAAGCCATACTGGAACCCGCTGCATCCACCACCGGTAATGTAAACCCGCAGCTTCAGATTTGGATTTTCCTCATCAGAAATCAGCAGTTTCACTTTTTTTGCCGCTGCCTCGGTAAACTGCAGGGGCAGTACTGTTTCATCGCTCATACTTATCACTCCCAACCGGTGTTCGAGGTGCAGGTTACTACAATGGCAGCCTGATCTGTGTATTGATTATCTAATACCCGAGTAATTCATTCAAGTATTGTGGCTTAATGTTATATATTATCTACCTGTTTGAGTGCTACTTTCAACCGCTGCCTGTCGTTCTGCTGCCTTTGCTGCCTGCTCTTGTCTTTGTAATGTGCGGGCCAAAATAGCTGAATACAAGGGCTGCCCTCCCATAAACTGCGCTATCAAAGTCGCCCCCAGACAAGTCACAATCATTGGTAAAATGAGCTGATAATTATCGGTCATTTCCAGCACCAACACGATCCCAGTCAATGGCGCACGTACCGAGGCAGCAAACAACGCGCCCATACCAGCAATAGCAAAAGTACCGGCATCAATGCTGTACTGTGGGAAAAAGTGCGCGCAGGACAAACCAAAAGCGGTGCCCAGAATGGTTCCCAGAGCTAGCATCGGGGCGAATATCCCACCAGGGGCACCAGAACCAAAACACAGCAAAGTGGTAATCACTCTGGCAACAAAAATAAAGAGCAACATACCAATGCTGAAATTGCCGGCGACAGCAATAGGTATTAATGCAAAACCACCGCCCACGGCCTCGCCATGAATCAATGCAAGTAAGCCACACATCCCGCCCAGCAGAGCACCTATCAGTACCAACTTACGCCAATCGCCACCATGAAAACGCATAAACAAATCTTGTGTGCGAAATATTAGCGCATTGAATATCACTCCTACTGCGCCGAAAATAATGCCTAGCAACAAATATAGCCATAGGGTATTCAGAGGAACATCACTGAGTTTACCTACATCAATAATTGCACGTTCACCATTGAAATAGCGGTAAACGATCGTTGAAGTAATAACCCCAACAAAGACAGCTTTAATTGAAACCAAGCTATAGCGGAACTGCGAGCGCATCTCTTCGATAACAAATAAAATCCCAGCTAGCGGAGCATTAAAAGCAGCTGATAGCCCCGCAGCGGCACCGGTTGCTAATAATGAGTGACGCGCTTCAGCGCTGCGTAGGCGGAAGATATCGACAACCATTCGCCCACTGTTGCCCCCCCATTTGTACCATTGGTCCCTCTCGGCCTAATACCATGCCAGCCCCGAGCGTACCAAGCCCACCAATGAACTTGACCGGGATGACGCGCCACCAGCGAACGGGCCGCATCTCTTCCATTGCACCCTCTATTTCAGGTATTCCCGATCCTCCCGCCTCAGGAGCAAAACGGCGCACCAGAAAATAGCCCACCATAGCCAACACTGCCGACATAATAAAAGCCAGCGGCCAAACTAAAATCGCACTATCAGCAACTTTAGCCAAGGTTGCCAATCTCTCTTGCTGGATCCAATCAACGCCGCGATCGAATGCCACACCCAATAAACCAGTAACTGCGCCAACGACAGCAGCCATGATAAGAATGACCAAAGGTGTTGTGTCACGATTAACCAGTGCGTGAATAAAGCGACCACGCTTAACTTCAGAAATACTTTCAGTAGGTATATTTTGGGTTGAATCAGTCATAGTTTGTATGCTTGTCAGTTAAATAATAAGTAATACAAATCCGCTGTATGAGTCTAGCCTACACGCTGCTAGTACGCCTGTTTAAACGCCGATGAAATGATCTTGCTCAGAAAAAGCCTTTTTCTTGAGTTTGCGGCACATCGCGCAAGCTACACGCAAAATATGCCCAATCATTTGATAACCGCTGCCAGTCCTTTAGAATAAGCAGCATTGTTATAACCAAGGCTAATGCCAAGGTTAATGTCGCCAAATTCAGGAGCCAGTTTATGAGTAAGTCCGAAAGTCTGTATGCCCAGGCTAAACAGTTGATCCCTGGCGGGGTTAACTCTCCGGTGCGTGCATTCACTGGTGTCGGTGGAGTCCCATTATTCATCGAACGTGCCGATGGCGCTTATCTGTTTGATGTAGATGGTAAAGCCTATATAGATTATGTTGGCTCTTGGGGGCCAATGGTCTTGGGGCACAATCATCCGGCAATTCGTCAGGCCGTGATTGAAGCTGTGGAGCGTGGTCTGAGCTTTGGCGCACCGACAGAGATGGAAGTTAAAATGGCCGAGTTGGTCACCAATTTAGTCCCAACTATGGACATGGTGCGAATGGTCAACTCAGGAACTGAAGCCACGATGAGTGCCATTCGTCTGGCCCGAGGCTTTACTGGCCGCGATAAAATCATCAAGTTTGAAGGCTGCTATCATGGCCATGCAGACTGTCTGTTGGTTAAAGCCGGCTCAGGCGCTCTGACACTAGGTCAACCTAACTCGCCCGGTGTACCTGCTGATTTTGCCAAACATACCCTGACTTGTACTTATAACGATTTAGCTTCTGTGCGTGAAGCCTTTGAGCAATACCCCCGCGATATTGCCTGTATTATTGTCGAGCCTGTCGCCGGTAACATGAACTGCGTGCCACCATTGCCAGAGTTTCTACCGGGCCTACGCGCATTGTGTGACAAGTTTGGCGCACTGTTGATTATCGATGAAGTGATGACCGGTTTTCGTGTCGCATTAGCGGGTGCGCAAGATTACTACAATGTGATTCCTGACTTGACCTGTCTGGGTAAAATAATTGGTGGTGGTATGCCTGTGGGTGCCTTTGGTGGTCGTCGCGATGTGATGGATGCACTAGCACCAACTGGCCCGGTCTATCAAGCAGGAACCCTGTCTGGTAACCCAATAGCCATGGCTGCCGGTTTTGCCTGTCTGACCGAAGTTGCGCAGGTGGGTATTCATGAAACGCTGACTGAATTGACTAATTTACTGGCAGATGGCTTGCTGGATGCGGCTAAAGAAGAAAATATCCCACTGGTGGTTAACCACGTTGGCGGTATGTTCGGCTTATTCTTTACTGATGCCCCGACCGTGACTTGCTATCAGGATGTGATGAATTGTGACGTCGAGCGCTTCAAACGCTTCTTCCATTTAATGTTGGAAGAAGGTGTTTATTTGGCCCCTTCGGCCTTTGAAGCAGGCTTTATGTCAGTGGCGCACAGTAAAGAAGACATCCAGAAAACGGTGGATGCTGCTCGCCGGTGCTTCGCTAAACTTTAATCTTGACGAATATGTGATTCAAAATATATAGAAAGCAATCTCCTCACGGAAAGATTTTAAGCTAAAACAAAAAGACCTACGTTCTGTGCGTTACAGAATTTGGGTCTTTTTTCAGCTTAACCCACCGAAACTCTGATGTAGATGGCTCCCCCCATCTTTTAGCCATGACTAAAAGACAAATATCGACTGTAACATCATTAATAATTCAATTATTTATATATTAATTGAATTGATTACATTTAATAAAAATAAAATAACTTAAGTTTTAATTAACACCATAACATGCATATTTAATACATGTTATAAGCCACAGCAATACTCAAAATATGAAATGAGCTAACACACGTATTTCAGATTTTGGTAATGGTTCAGAAAAAACAAGAGATAACCCAGATGAATTAGAAAGAGGAAATTATGACGCAACATTCTGTTACACGTACTAACCCCAAACACGGTTTAATTCCCCACTGGCAACCGGAGAATATAACTTTTTGGAAATCCAACGGGCAATATATAGCCAGACGAAATTTATGGATTTCTATTTTTTGTCTGTTATTAGCTTATTGCGTCTGGATGTTATTTAGCGCATTAGCTATTAACTTGAATCACATTGGCTTTACGTTTTCTTCAGATCAATTATTTCTACTCGCCGCACTTCCCTCAGTGTCTGGAACATTATTACGCATTCCCTATTCCTTCATGGTGCCAATTTTCGGTGGTCGTCGCTGGACTGCATTTAGCACCGGTCTTTTGGTTATTCCTTGTGTCTGGCTAGGGTTTGCCGTACAGAATCTGGCAACAACTTTTGAAACGTTTATCCTTCTTGCACTATTTTGTGGTTTTGCTGGGGCTAATTTCGCCTCTAGTATGGGAAATATCAGCTTCTTTTATCCGAAAGATAAGCAGGGACAAGCTTTGGGTTATAACGGCGGCTTCGGTAACCTGGGTGTAAGCATGATGCAATTGATTGTTCCAATTATTATTTCTGTTTCATTATTCAGCTTTTTCGGCAGCAGAGGGCAAGAATTGGCAAATGGTGAGATTATGTGGCTGGAAAATGCTGCGTGGTTTTGGGTTATCCCACTTTGTATTGCAACGTTGTTGGCTTGGTTCGGTATGAATGATCTGGCAATACCTAAACCTTCGTTACTGAGTCAGTTTAATATCCTAAAAAATAGCCACTTATGGGGGCTGGGTTTATTGTATCTCGCATCTTATGGCTCCTTTATTGGTTATGCTGCTGCTTTTGCCATGCTATCGACAACCCAGTTTCCTGAAGTGGAAATCTTATACTTTGCTTTTTTTGGGCCGTTTCTTGGTGCACTAGCTCGCTCTTTAGGAGGTATCCTGGCAGACCGCTTTGGTGGAGCATTGGTAACAGCGGCGAATTTCACCTTGATGGCAGTCTTAATATTGATGCTGACCTTCACCTTACCAGATAATAATGGCGGTTCATTTATCCTTTTCTTCAGTATCTTTATGATGCTATTTATTACTGCCGGTTTTGGTAGCGGCTCAACCTACCAAATGATCGCGCTGGTATTTCGCAAAGTCAGCGCTGCTCGAATTAAGGCGCAAGGCGGCAGCGATGAAGATGCTCAGCACCATGCAGTGACAGAGACAGCCACTGCATTAGGCTTCATCTCGGTTATCGGCGCTTCTGGTGGTTTTTTTATTCCTAAAATAATGGGATCTTCACTCGCAATGAGCGGTTCAGTCATTACTGCTATGTTGGGTATTTTTGTGCTCTATATCTTATCTATCGCGGTGACTTGGCTGTTTTATGGCCGAAATAAATTATGTTAATGAGAGTTATTACAACAACCAAGAGGAAAGCCCAAAGTTGAATTAAGGCCGTATCTCACAGTGCTGCAAAAAATCTTAATCCCCCCAAAAAAGATCCAATAAATTTCAAGATACAAGAAAACAACAAATGACAACCAGAGAGGCCCAGGGATGGGCCGATTAAGGAGCACAGCCAGCACACTGGTAGTTTAAAAAATGACGGATATCTATAAATATGATGTTCGAAGTGCCATTAACTAATTATAAAGCCAGGCTGAATCAACAGATTGATGAGATCACCGCCCCTGTTTACGCAATAAATAAACAAAATACGGTGCGCCAATAAATGTCGCCAATAAACCCGCTGGGATCTGATTCGGGAACAACAACATCCGGCCGCACCAATCAGCAAATACCATTAATAAACCACCTAAAATGGCCGCAATAAATAGCTGTGGAATGGCTCGGCGAAATCCCAACATGCGAGCCATATGAGGCGCCATCAGGCCGACAAAACTTAATGGCCCAACTGTTAGTGTGGCTGCCGCTGTCATAATGGCAGCCAATAGCAAAATAGCTAACCGACTAGGTGCCAGCGCTACGCCTAATGCTCTTGCCGTCACACTCCCCAATGGCAAAATCATTAACCAACGGCGGCACAGCGGTGCTAATGCGATCAGAACCAGAGCAATAACACCGGTACTGAGTGCTTGCGAACCATCAACAGCATAGGTAGAGCCTGAAATCCATGCCAGCAAGCCGCGCATTCGTGGATCGCCACTGGCGAGTAACATGGTGATTACCGTGGTAAAAGCGGTGCTCAGTGCAATCCCGGCCAATAGCATTCTCCCAGGAGAAAAACCGCCCCGCCCAGCAACGATCAGAATCAATAATAAGGTCGCGGCAGCGCCTAAACTACCTGCGGGTAGCAACCATGCCAGTGCATTACCTGGCACGATAAACATCATGATCACCACACCAAAAGATGCACCAGAGCTTATCCCCAGTACTTCGGGGCTGGCCATCGGATTACCTGTTAGTTTTTGAATTAATGTTCCCGCGACCGCCAGCATCATACCGGCGGCCAATGCCGCTAATACTCGTGGCCAGCGCCAGTGTAATAATGCCTGAATGTCACCACCGCTAATCCAATTCCAACCGTAACTATCACGACCAAACATCAGTGCCGCAGCTAATCCAGCGAGCAGGATGAGTAAACCACCGCTGATCCATAAGCCCAAATGTTGCCGTTCAGCGGGAACGTTATCGCCAAAATCCATGCTGGGGGCCGTCGCGCTATGTAAGCGGGGCAACAGCCATAATAGTAGTGGTGCACCAATCAGCGCAGTCGCCGCCCCTGTGGGAATTTCTTGCCAAATCTGTGCCAACCAGATTAGCCCTTGATCCGTTACCCACAACAATAAAGCCCCCAATACAGGTGCCAAAATCAGGCGTTGCGATAAGCGGCGAGCACCGAGAATTTTTGCCAACAAAGGTGCGAACAGGCCAATAAAACCAATCACCCCGACAGCATTGACCAACATGGCACTAAATAGGATTGCCAATCCCAGCGCACACAGACGTGCTAATGACAACCCTAACCCGAGATTACGAGCGACACCATCATCCAGCCCGAGCAAGGTTAAAGGGCGAATCAATAAAGCAGCCAATACACCGGTTACCAGCAAGCGAGGCAGTAAAAACTGTACCGTGCTCCAATCTTGTTGATTCAGAGCACCGCTACTCCACAGGAACAAGCCTTGCAGTTGGTCATAATTAAATAGCGCCAGCAGATTACTGACCGCGCTACAGTAAAGACCGAGTACCAATCCCGCCAGTATCAGTGTGACGGGTGACATGCGTTTACCCCAAGCCACACCGAACACCAACACACCAATAAGGATGCCACCGGCCATTGCTGCCAGTTGGCGGGTTAATTCACCACCGGGTAGCATCCATAACGTCGCGATAGTCAGGCCAAGCTGGGCTCCCGCAGCCACGCCCAATGTGGCAGGTTCAGCCAGTGGGTTACGTAAGACTTGTTGGAACAAAACCCCCACCAGCCCCAATCCAGCGCCCGTTAACAATGCCACCGTCAGCCGAGGTAGTTGGCTGTAATGGAATAACATTTGGCGCACATCATCGCTGTCAGGCTGCCATAGCGCGGCCCCCCAGAGCGAGGCTGGTAATACCTGGCTAAAATTGTATAACGTCAACGCCACGGCAAAAATCAGCAGTAAGCTCAGTAAGCCGGCTGGCAGAAACCAGCTTTTACGCAGAGTCTTGGCCATCATGAAGATTTGCCCCATGCCGACTCTAATAACCGCACAAATCGCATGGCGGATAATGTCGCGCCATAGAACCATACCGCAGGCAGTATCTGTAATTGATTTTGACGCACGAATGACATGGATTGCCATAATGGTGTGCGGGTAACCTGTTGTAGCATTTCACTATTACCGTGAACAAAGCACATTGCTCGCCCTGGTTTTACTGTCGCTAAACGTTCGATTCCCACCACTGCACTGCCCCAGATATTAGTCTCACCCTGCCAGGCATTTTTAATATTCAACTCGTTTAATACATCCTGGAACAAGCTACCTTGACCGATGACCAAGGCATGGCGAGAGTCCAACAGAGAAAACATCAGTAATGATGTGTTACGGCTAGCGGAGAAACGTTGGCGAGCAGCTTGCATAAATTGATTAAAATCATTGAGATGTTGTTCGGCAGCGGCCTCTAATCCAAGACGCTCCCCTAGCGCGCGCAGTGAATTTTTACCGACGGCAAGAGGGGTACTACCCTGTTGGCTAAAAGCAAAGCTCATCGAAGGGGCGATCGGAGCGAGTTTTTCCGCTGAAGGGCCGAAACCTTCAGACATCAGAATCAGTGACGGAGCCATTTGCTGTAGCAATTCCAGATTAGGTTCTGTGCGCTGGCCTACATCAATGACACTGGTAGGTAATTCTGGTTCTTCAACCCATAGCCGGTAATTATGAGTATCTGCCACACCATACGGCGTCACTCCCAAAGCCAGCAGTAATTCAACAGGCAACCATTCCAGAGCAACCACCCTTTGGCTATCAATCTTAGGGGGATTCACTGCCCATCCGGATAATGAATACAATAATGGCGATAAGGCCAGCGCAGTGAGCAATCTGCGGCGGGTAAAGTCTGGCGGCGTCAGATGGATGTGTTTGATGGGTAAATGCATTTTCATTAATACACGAAACTTACCGGCGCACCACCGGCCGGATGGGGTAATATTCCCATAGGAATACCGTAAATCTGTTCCAGAACAGCACTTTGCATCAGGCTGTCAGCAGGGCCTTGCGCTATCACCTCACCACCACGTAGCGCCACCAAATGGTCGCAATAACGGGCCGCCATATTGATATCGTGTAATACCGCAATAACTGTCAGGCCACGCTCGCGACTAAGGCGCTGAATCAGCCCCAGCACCTCAATCTGATGTGCGATATCGAGTGCCGAGGTCGGCTCATCAAGCAGCAGGCATCGGCTATTTTGCGCCACCATCATCGCCAGCCAGGCGCGTTGGCGTTCACCACCGGATAAGCTGTCGACCAACCGATTCGCCAGAGGTTTTAAATCCACTAGCGCAATCGCTTCTTCCACCTGTTCGCGGTCTTCCTGACGAAAACGCCCCAGCGCACCATGCCACGGATAACGACCAATCGCGACCAGTTCGCGCACGGTCATCCCTTCAGCTGCCGGTAATTGCTGCGGCAAGTAAGCGACTTCGCGGGCAAAAGCCTTGTTGTCCCATAGCGATAATGGCACATCATTGAGCAACACCTTGCCACTGGAAGGCGGTTGATGGCGACCCAGCATTTTTAAAAGCGTCGATTTACCGGAACCATTATGACCAATCAGCCCGCAAACTTTCCCTTGTGGAAATGTCAGTGACAAAGGTTGCAATAAGGTTCGGCCAGGAACCGAAAAGCTCAGCTCGTGAAGTGAGAATACGCTGGATTGGCTTGCCTGTTGGTCCAAGATGGTGCCCTACAATTGAAAAAGTTAACGGGTGTTGTTGTTATTGCAACCCGAACGTTATCGATAAATAACGAGAAGGTGAATCGAAACGATAATAATTATCAAAGCGAGTAGTTTATGCGTAACCGATGATGAACTGCAAGCGCAATGCCAGCCGATTGATCCGGATGAAATACAGAAGATAGGTGCGAAGAGTGAAAGTGAAGAGAAATGAACAATTGGCACGATAACAGTAACCGTGCCAATTGTTTGGGCTTTATTGGCCGAACATATCTTTGATCCAACCCGCGACACCATCGCCATCAGGTTTGGCTTGTCCCGCAGGCTGAGCAGCCTGGCACAACCCTTGTGGATTCTCTGTCCAAACTGGGATTGAGCGCATACCGCCCCCATCACCGCAGACAAAATTCCCCGCCGAATCAATATTCATCTGGCTAATCCCTTCCGGTGGCTGCAATACCAGCGGTAATGGAGTTTGATTCTCAAGATAGCGGCGATACAAGGTCAGTGCACCATTAGCACCGGTCAATTTAGCCGGGCCATTATTATCACGCCCCACCCAGGCAATCGCCACTTCTTTGCCATCAATACCCGCAAACCAGCTATCTCGCAGGTCGTTGGTGGTACCGGTTTTGGCCGCCAGATTGTATTTAGAGAATTTCACTGACAATGAACGAGATGTCCCACGGGCTACCCCTTGTTGCATGGCGTACAGAGTCAGATAAGCGGCCTGTGCGGGAACCATGCGTTCCGCTTGCGGGAAGCTTTGATACAACACAGTGCCATCTTCGGCGATGACCGAGCGCACGGCAGATAACGGCGCACGATTCCCGCCGCTGGCGATAGTCTGATATTCCTGTGCGACTTCAACCGGCGTCAGGTCAATCGCCCCCAGCAACATCGCTGGAACTGGATGAATAACGTCTTTCGGAATGCCCAAGCGTTGCAGCATGGCACTTATCTGATCCAGCCCGACTGACATACCCAGATTAACTGTCGGCACGTTTAGCGAGTTAGCTAATGCATCGACCAACATCACCTGACCACGGAACTGGCGATCATAGTTTTTCGGTTGCCATGATGAACCGTTGGGTAATTTGATCGACAGCGGTTGGTCCGACAGCCAGGTATTGAGGCGGTATTTATCCGGTTCACTCAACGCAGTCAGATAGGTCGGTGGCTTGGCGAGTGAACCAACCAAACGGCGGGCTTGCATCGCGCGGTTAAAGCCAGCAAATTGCGGCTGTGCGCCGCCCACCATGGCACGAACTTCACCACTGAAGCGGTCAACAATCACCATCGCCGCTTCCAAATCATCCAAATGGCGGGCCGCTTTCAATGCCGGAATCCCATCTTCGATAGCTTTTTCTGCTGCATCCTGTGAAACCGGATCTAGCGTGGTGAAGATTTTCACACCGGACAAATCGTTGATCTTGTCGCCCAGTTTCTGCTGTAACTCCTGACGCACCATCTGCATAAAGGCCGGTTGAGGGGTGATTACTCCCCCTTTTGGCTGCACACCTAATGGGCGTGCGCTAAGCATGGTGTACAACTCGGCATCAATCACCCCCTGGTTCTGTAACAAGCGCAGCACCAGATTACGGCGTTCGAGGGCCAGAGTCGGATTCCGCCACGGGTTATACAGCGATGCTCCTTTTACCATCCCCACCAGCATGGCTTGCTGATCGAGACTCAATTCATTCACTGGCCGACCAAAGTAATACAGGCTCGCCAAGGGGAAACCACGAATCTGATCACTGCCACTTTGGCCGAGATAGACTTCGTTCAGATACAGTTCCAGAATTCTGTCTTTGCTGTAACGGTAATCCACCAGCAATGCCATATAGGCTTCGTTGAGCTTACGCCACAGTGAACGCTCATTGGTCAGGAACAGGTTTTTGACCAACTGCTGCGTTAACGTACTCCCCCCCTGAACGGCCTTACCAGCAGTCAGATTGGCCACCACCGCACGGCCAATGGAATACGGGCTAATACCATCATGCTCATAGAAATGGCGATCTTCTGTTGCCAGCAAGGTATCGACCAGTAAATCAGGGAAACCGGCACGTGGTACAAACAAGCGCTGCTCACCATTTGGCGATTGCAGCATGGTGATCAATTTAGGATCAAGGCGCAGGAAGCCGAAATCGCGCTGGTTATCCAGATTTTGGATCTGAGCCAATTGATCATTTTTAAACACCAAACGCGCCCGAATTTGGCCTTCTTTCGCGTCTGGGAAATCAAACGGGCGGCGCAAGATATCAATACTGTCACCCTGCACGGTAAACTCGCCCGGGCGAGTCATTCGAGTGACTTGACGGTATTGCATCCCTTCCAGCAAATCGATCATCTCTTTTTTGCTGTAGGACATCCCTGGTTCAAGGCTCACCATGCGGCCATAGACGGCAGCAGGTAATTGCCAAACCTTGCCATCAATTCGACTGCGGATTTGCGAATCCAGGTAAACCCCATAGATTGCCAATACCACGGCACCAACCAAGAACAATTTGATAAATAACCCAAGCCAACGGCGTTTTTTGCGGGGTGGACGTGATGCTACCTTTCTTGGCATCGGTTCTTCCTCGTCATCATCATAGTCATCATCGTCGTGGTCTTCGTCATCCAGACGCTCTTCATCATCAAAATAAGTTTCTTCGTATTCATCTTCATCACGCCGCCGGCGCAATGGCCGTTTCGGTGTGGCTTTGGGTAGGGCTTTCTTGCCCTTGCGCCCTATCGGCTCGCGGTCATCCCCAGACATGTCTTTCTCTCCACGCGCATTGGCGATTATTGCGGCTTAATGTGTTCCCCAATTCATCGAATAGAAAGGGGAAACATCTGAAATTATTAGCTCCAGGCCGAGTGATCTCAGTTATCCTGATACTTCTTGGTTCTGCGTGTTGGCCGGGTGTTCGCGGGATCATCCGGCCAGACATGTTTGGGATAGCGCCCTTTCATCTCTTTTTGTACCTCGCGATACGCTCCCTGCCAGAAAGCGGCCAGATCGCCGGTAATCTGTAATGGGCGATGCGCGGGTGAAAGTAACTCAAGCACTACGGCTACCCGCCCATTGGCAAGCATCGGGCTGCGCTGTTCACCAAAAACTTCCTGCAAACGCACTGCCAGTATCGGTGGCCGATCGACATAATAACGGATTGGCAGACGGCTACCGGTCGGCACAGTGTAATGAGTTGGCAGTTCAGTATCCAGCCGTTGACGTAACTGCCAGCTCAACAAACGAGTCAGTGCTTCCGCGATATTCACCTGCCGCAGCCCGCGTAAATCTCGCACGCCGAACAACGACGGCTGTAGCCACAGTTCAAGTTTGCCCAGTAAATTGTCATCATCTACCGCGGGCCATTGCTCTTCGGGTAGCCAGCGGCTGGCGCATTGTATACGGGTGCGTAGCTGTTCGGCATTTTCATCCCAATTCAGGATCTGCAACCCTTGCTCACGAACCCAGTTTAACAACGCGAATTGCAATGCTTCATCACTCGGCTTTGCTAAGCGTTGTGCGCGTAGGGTCAATCGCCCAATTTGCCAGCGTCGCCAGGTGCGTAATGTACCCTTATCTTCATCCCATTCGACCGCGGTTTGCTCCTCAACCAAATGGGGTAACTGTTTCGCCAGCTGTTCAACCTCAATTGGCAGCGCCAATAAAATGCGCGCATCCGGCCCGCTGTTGCTTTGCAATAAGCTGGCAGCCACCAGCCAAGGCGCACGTGATAACGCCTCGTCTTGCGCCATAGCAGCGCCCATACCGTTAGCCAACAGATAGCGGCCATCTTGCCCACGTTGTTGCGCGATGCGATCCGGATAAGCCAGCGCCAACAACTGACCAGCCAGATCACTGTCCACAACGCCTACCCGAGCATTAATTCTTTGTACCAATTGCTTCGCGCGCCGCTGCCAATGCGGCTGTGGGCGGCTAAGCCAATCATGTAAATCAATTTCTCCGGAACGAGGTGGTTCTTCCAGAATCGCGGCTAGCAGTGCCGCCGTGGCCAAGGCGTCTGGACTTTGCCCAGCGGCAAAACACAACATGGCGGCCAGCCGTGGTTCACAACCCAAGTTTGCCATACTGCGCCCAGTACCGGTAAGCTGCCCCTGAGAGTCGATAGCCCCCAAACGGCGTAGTAAATCTTGAGCAACGCCCAGTACCGTTTGTGGGGGCAAGTCCAGCCAACTGAGCTGTGCCGCGTCCTGGCATCCCCAATTCAGCAATTCCAGCCACAAACTGCATAACTCACTGTTAAGAATTTCTGGTTCGCTATATTCTGCCGCCCGCTCGCTCTGTTCTTTAGCAAACAGATGCCAACAGATCCCCGGTTCCAGTCGCCCAGCTCGCCCAGCTCGCTGTACCATTGAGGCCTGACTAATACGCTGAGTCACTAATCGGGTCAGGCCGTTTTTGACATCAAAGCGCGCAACCCGCTCCAACCCACTATCGACCACCAGCCTAATACCTTCAATCGTCAGGCTGGTTTCAGCAATATTGGTCGCCAGCACCACTTTTCGCCGCCCCACAGGAGCCGGTTGAATGGCTTTCTGCTGCTCAGTGAGTGGTAAAGCACCATACAGTGGGCAAAGGTCGGTGTCTGTGGCGACGTCGCCTTGCAACCGTTCCATAACACGATGAATTTCGCCAACACCGGGTAAAAATAGCAGCAAAGAGCCAGATTGCTCGTTCAATAATCGTTTAACGCGATTGGCAACCCCATCCTCCAGCCGTTCGTGGCTAGACAAAGGCTGATAGCTGCGCTCGACAGGAAAGCTGCGCCCCGCTGAAACAATCGCAGGGGCTGATGGCAGCAGTGTAGAAAGGCGTTGGTTATCCAGCGTTGCGGACATAATCAGCAATTTGAGATCATCACGCAGCCCTTGCTGCACATCAAGCAATAGCGCCAGTGCTAAATCAGCCTGCAAACTGCGTTCATGAAACTCATCGAGGATAACCAAAGACACGCCGGTCAACTCGGCATCTTGCTGGAGCATGCGGGTCAAAATACCTTCGGTTACCACCTCAAGGCGGGTATTCGGCCCGCTTTTGCTTTCGGCTCGCATCCGATAGCCCACAGTCTGGCCCGGCTGTTCCCCCAATTGCTGAGCCAAACGGTAAGCCACATTTTTCGCCGCCAGCCGTCGGGGTTCCAACATAATAATCCGGCCTGGCAATCCGCTATATTTTAGAATTTGCAACGGTAGCCACGTCGATTTACCGGCTCCGGTGGGAGCGTGGAGCAAAACTTGCGGTGAGGTTCGCAACGCAGACAAAATATCACTGAGCACTTCACCTACCGGTAAAGCGCCCATCTGCGCATTATTTTCTCTCTGACTCACCACATTCTTCCCCATACTCTCTACTTTCATCGTCAGCCATTGTAACATCATGACCGTATAGCGTATTTAGCCGAGTGATTATGCCAACCTAATGATTAATGCTGTTGATAAAACTATCGTTAACAAACGTCTGTTCTTTGCCTTGGCACTGCCTGATTCCCTGCAACAGCGCATTGTGCAATGGCGAGCAGATAACTTTCCGCCAGAAGCTGGCCGCCCTATTGCTGCAGCAAACCTCCACCTGACGCTGGCGTTTCTCGGCGAGGTCACTCATGCCAAAGCACAGGTCTTACAGCAACAAGCCGGGCGCATAAGTCAGTCAGGTTTTAATGTGACACTGGATGATATCGGCCATTGGCCCGGTTCCGGAGTGGTGTGGCTCGGGTGTAAGAATCCCCCGCGTGGGTTGTTACAGTTGGCTCAATTGCTGCGCTCCCAAGCGGCACGCAGCGGTTGTTACCAAACACCGCAGCCATTTCATCCTCATGTCTCCTTATTCCGCGGAGCTATTCGCCCCGTCGCCATACCGGCTAAAACCACCAATGAAAGCTTTCGGGCGGACCATTTTTCGTTATATGAGTCGGTATATGCGCGTGGCCGCACGCGTTATAACATGGTGCAAAGCTGGCCGCTGGCTGACAGTGAATAAAAGGAAATTGAATGCCGCTGGACACAAAATTGTTATCTTTTAACCCACGGTTACAGCCCGCCACACTTATTAAGCGGTATAAACGCTTTTTAGCTGATATTGTGACGCCCGCTGGAGAAGTGCTGACCATTCATTGCGCTAATACTGGGGCAATGACGGGTTGTGCCACGCCAGGAGATACGGTCTGGTATTCGACTTCGGATAACCCAAAACGAAAGTATCCCCATAGTTGGGAATTAACACAGACCCAAATCGGTGACTGGATTTGCGTAAATACATTACGTGCCAATGAGTTAGCAAGCTTAGCGATAGATAATAATCAGATAGTTGAATTATCTGGTTACACTTCTGTCAAAAGGGAGATTAAATATGGGGATGAGAACAGCCGTATAGACTTGTTATTGCAGGCAGAAAATAGGTCTAACTGCTATATTGAAGTCAAGTCGGTTACCTTATTACAGCAACAGTGTGGGTATTTTCCGGATGCCGTCACCCTGCGGGGTCAGAAGCATCTTAGGGAGTTACAAAGCATGGTTGCCAACGGTCACCGGGCGGTACTTTTTTTTGCCGTATTGCATACGGGTATCAGGCAAGTTGCCGCTGCCCGACACATTGACAATCGCTATGCAGAATTGCTGGCCCAGGCTCAGCAAGCAGGAGTGGAGGTTATTTGCTACGGTTTTCAACTATCGCCTGACGGTATTGCGCTGGATGCTCGCCTACCGTTATTACTGGACGAAACACCAAATTCATAACGCTGAATAAAGAAGCGATTATTGGATAAAGTTGCTCGCCAAATACGCCTTCCTTCACACCATTGTCAAGCAGGCGACAGGAATAATTGCCAACCCACCTTCCTTCTGTTATTTATAGCGGCCTGATTTTTCCCCGTATTGGGGATTTCGATAGTGCGTATGAATGTAGGAGAAGCATCATGCAAGAAGGGCAAAAACGTAAAACCTCGTCCTTGAGCATTCTCGCCATCGCTGGGGTAGAACCATACCAAGAGAAGCCAGGCGAAGAGTATATGAATGCCGCCCAATTGGCGCATTTCAAGCTTATTCTTGAAGCATGGCGCAACCAGCTCAGGGATGAAGTGGACCGTACTGTATCGCATATGCAAGACGAAGCTGCTAATTTCCCAGACCCGGTTGACCGCGCCGCGCAGGAAGAAGAGTTTAGTCTTGAGCTTCGTAACCGCGACCGCGAGCGTAAACTGATCAAAAAGATCGAGAAGACGCTGAAAAAAGTCGAGGATGACGATTTCGGTTTCTGCGAGTCTTGTGGCGTAGAAATCGGCATTCGCCGTCTGGAAGCACGGCCAACTGCAGATTTATGCATTGACTGTAAAACTCTGGCCGAAATCCGCGAAAAGCAGATGGCAGGCTAACACAGCAATAATATGTATATCCAAAGAGGTTGGAGCTATAGGTAGCTAAAATCCTACAGCTTCAAATACGAAGGATGTGACACGGTGCCAGAGCCACCTCCGGCACCGCATTTATCACGCTGGATCTCTCTTTCCCTTTTATGTCCGAAAATATCAATACTCGACAATCAGGCTATGTAGGGCGTTTTGCACCGTCTCCCTCTGGTGATTTGCATTTCGGTTCGCTGATTGCAGCATTGGGCAGCTATCTGCAAGCTCGCGCTGAAGGTGGACGCTGGCTGGTGCGCATTGAAGATATTGATCCCCCCCGTGAAATCCCTGGTGCTGCGGCCCGTATTTTAGCGTCTCTTGACCACTACGGCCTGCATTGGGATGGCCCGATTATCTACCAATCCCAGCGCCACGAAGCCTATCGCGCCACCTTAGACTGGCTAGAGCAACAAGGGCTAAGTTATAACTGCACCTGTACCCGCAGCCGAATTCAGCAGATCGGCGGCTTATACGACGGCCATTGTCGCGATCGCCATTTACCCCCCGCGGGGGCGGCCATTCGTCTACGCCAGACTCATCCGGTTTATACCTTTTGTGATAAATTACTTGGCGAGCTACATGCTGTGCCTGCGCTAGCCGAAGAAGATTTTATTATTCGTCGTCGAGATGGCTTGTTTGCCTATAATCTGGCAGTAGTGGTTGATGATGCCTTTCAAGGTGTGACCGAGATTGTACGCGGAGCCGATTTAATCGAGCCAACCGTGCGCCAAATAGCGCTCTATCAGCAGCTACAACAGCCGGTACCCAGCTATTTGCACTTGCCACTGGCACTAAACCATGATGGTAATAAACTCTCTAAGCAAAATCATGCGCCGCCGCTGCCGAATGGCGATCCGCGCCCGATTTTGGTGGAAGCGCTGAAGTTTTTGCATCAACCACTACCGGAATGCTGGCAAGATCTTGATTTGCCGTTATTATTACGTTTTGCAGTCGAAAATTGGACATTGGCAGCTATCCCACTTCAAGGGGCGATAACCACCACTGAAAACACAACGGCATTCTCAAAGGAACCACGGTGAGCTATGATTAGCCGCTGTTTTTCTGTTGTTCTGTAATTTATTAGCCACTATCGAGGTGTACCATTTTTACCCGAGTAGCCAATTTCTGCCGTAAGGTACTGATTCGCGATGATAAATCAGCTCGCGATAACAAAGCTGTCCGTGAAGACACGGCCCGTGATAGCAGTGCCCGTAAAGATAAAGTGCCCGGTGAAGATAACGTGGCCCGCAAAGAGAAAAGGCCTGCCAGAACGAATACTGGCCGCAAGAATCATGCGGTGCCTGCTTCACAACAGCTTTCTTCACAACAAAGTGCGATGACGATTATTCCGCGAGATCAGCACAATATTTCCCGTAGAGATATCAGCGATAATGCGCTGAAGGTTCTCTATCGCCTGAATAAGTCAGGGTATGAAGCCTATTTGGTCGGCGGCGGTGTCCGTGACCTGTTACTGGGTAAAAAACCGAAAGATTTTGATATCACCACCAGTGCCACCCCAGAACAAGTACGAAAGTTATTCCGTAACTGCCGCCTGGTGGGTCGCCGCTTCCGTCTGGCCCATGTAATGTTCGGCCCGGAAATCATTGAAGTCGCGACTTTCCGTGGTCACCACGAACAGCAACAAACAGAAGACAGTGACAAAAATTCTTCTCAACAGGCACAAAATGGCATGCTGCTGCGTGACAACATATTTGGCACGATTGAAGATGATGCCCAACGCCGCGATTTCACCATTAATAGTCTCTATTACGGTATTTCTGATTTTGCACTGCGCGACTACACTGGCGGTTTGCGTGATCTGAAAGAGGGTATTATCCGTCTGATTGGTGATCCTGAAACCCGCTATCGTGAAGATCCGGTGCGGATGCTGCGCGCAGTCCGTTTTGCCGCCAAGCTGGATATGACGATCAGCCCGGAAACAGCAGAGCCAATCCCGCGTCTGGCCTCGCTACTGCATGAGATCCCACCTGCTCGTCTGTTTGAAGAATCACTCAAACTGCTGCAATCGGGCTACGGCTATAAAACCTATTTAAAACTGTGTGAATATCAGCTTTTCCAGCCGCTATTCCCGCTGATTGCCCGTAATTTTACCGAACATCATGATTCAGCGATGGAACGTATTTTGGTTCAAGTGCTGAAAAATACCGACCATCGTTTGCATAATGATAAGCGCGTCAATCCGGCATTCTTATTTGCCGCTATGCTTTGGTATCCGCTTATCGAACATGCGCAGAAGCTGACACAAGAAAGCGGCTTGGCCTATTACGATGCTTTCGCACTGGCAATGAATGATGTGCTGGATGAAGAGTGCCGTTCGCTGGCCATTCCAAAACGTATTACCTCATTGGTGCGTGATATCTGGCTGCTGCAATTGCGGCTGTCGCGCCGTCAGGGTAAACGTGCGCACAAGCTGATGGAGCATCCAAAGTTCCGTGCGGCTTACGATTTACTCGTATTGCGGGCAGAAGTGGAAAACAACCATGAACTACAGCGCCTGGCGCAGTGGTGGGGAGAATTCCAGGAAGCAACGCCGCTGCAACAGAAGAATATGCTAAATACTTTAGGGGCTGATCCGGCACCGCGACGCTCTCGTCCTCGCCGCCCACGTAAGCCAGCACCACGTAAAGAAGGGGCATAATACGCACTATGATCCGGGTCTATATTGCGCTAGGCAGTAATCAGTCCATGCCATTGCAACAGGTCAAAACCGCACTGGAAGCGCTGGAGCATCTGCCGCGCACCCGGTTGGTGGCCTGTTCGCCGTTTTATCGCACTAAGCCGTTAGGGCCACAGGATCAGCCGGATTTCCTTAATGCGGTCGTGGCGTTAGATACCGCCCTTCCACCAGAACAACTGTTGGATAGCACCCAAGCCATTGAGCGCAACCAAGGGCGCGTAAGGAAAGAACAGCGTTGGGGGCCACGTACCCTGGATCTCGATATTATGCTATATGGCAATCAGGTGATAAAAACCGATCGTCTGATCGTGCCACATTATGGCCTGAAAGAGCGGGAGTTCATGCTCTACCCCCTGGCTGATATCGCCCCTGACCTTATTTTCCCCGATGGTGAACCCCTATCAGACCGCCTTAAGCTCGTGGATAAAAATGGCCTGGTGCCTTGGTAACTGACTCAATCCAACACACTATATATCCACTAAATAATTCGAGTTGTATGAAGGCGGCAACTGAGCGACAAATCGGTGATAACCGATTTGAACGCTGTTTGCAGCGGCCTCGAAGAGGCGAGGCCCATATATGGGCCGAGTAACGAAGGCAGCCAACACACATGCAGCTTGAAGTATGACGGGTATACCTATCTGATATCCCACCATTTTAACCTACCGTCTCAGGAGAAAGAGTGATGAAAGCCACCACCATGAGCCACTTGCGCCAATGGAAACTCGAAAAGCGTAAGTTCGCCACACTGACTGCCTATGATGCCAGCTTTGCTCAGCTATTTGCCGAACAGGGAATTGAGGTTCTGCTGGTGGGTGATTCGCTCGGTATGACATTACAAGGCTTCGACTCTACCCTGCCGGTCACAACTGCCGATGTGGCTTATCATACCCGTGCCGTACGCCGTGGTGCGCCTCATTGCCTGTTATTGGCAGATATGCCGTTTATGAGTTACGCCACACCTGAGCAAACATTTGCTAATGCTGCCGAGTTGATGCGTGCCGGGGCCAATATGGTCAAATTGGAAGGGGGTAGCTGGTTGTGCGATACCGTTCGCATGCTGGCAGAACGCGCTGTTCCGGTATGTGGGCATTTGGGGTTAACACCACAATCAGTGAATATTTTCGGCGGTTACAAAGTTCAGGGTCGCGAAGAAGTGGCGGCTAACCAGCTATTGAAAGATGCTCAAGCGCTTGAAAATGCTGGCGCACAACTATTGGTACTGGAATGTGTCCCGGTGGAACTGGCACAGCGCGTAACGGAAGCACTGGCTATCCCGGTGATTGGTATTGGCGCGGGGAATGTTACCGATGGGCAGATTCTGGTCATGCATGATGCGCTGGGTATTACCGGTGGTCATACACCGAAATTCAGCAAAAACTTCCTGGCGCAAAGTGCGGGCGATATTCGTGCTGCCATTAAGCTGTATATTCAAGAAGTTGAGAGCGGTGCTTATCCCGCTGAAGAACATACTTTTCAATAAGTTTTTGTTGATAATACACTGCTATTACATCCCATTTATACCCAATAGATTGCAAGATGCAGGAAGGCGGCAAGCGAAATCATCCCGATGAGCTGACACAAATCAGTGATTCGGGTGATGAGGACAGCTAACACACCTGCAGTTTGAAAGATGACGGGTATACGGAGAAAAGAATGCTGATTATTGAAACTTTGCCACTGTTACGCCAGCAAATCCGCCGTTGGCGTCAAGAGGGTAAGCGAGTTGCACTGGTGCCTACTATGGGCAACCTGCACGAAGGGCATATGACATTGGTGGAAGATGCCAAAACTCGTGCCGATGTTGTCGTCGTGAGTATTTTTGTCAATCCGCTGCAATTTGAACGCCCAGATGATTTGGCCCGCTACCCACGCACTTTGCAAGAAGATTGCGAGAAGCTAACCCGCCACGGCGTTGATTTAGTGTTTGCACCGGCAGCCGCTGATGTCTACCCGGCGGGTCTGGAAGCTCAGACTTATGTTGACGTCCCTGCCCTCTCGACCATTTTGGAAGGCGCCAGCCGCCCCGGCCATTTCCGTGGTGTTTCGACTATCGTTAGCAAGTTGTTCAATCTGGTTCAGCCGGATGTAGCCTGTTTTGGTGAAAAAGATTACCAACAACTGGCGCTGATCCGCAAAATGGTGGCGGATATGGGCTATGACATCAATATTGTCGGCGTGCCCATTGTGCGAGCCAAAGATGGCCTGGCACTCAGCTCTCGCAATGGCTATTTGAGCGCTGAAGAACGTAAAATCGCACCACAGCTTTATAAGATAATGCAGGCGTTGGCTGAGAAACTCGCCTTGGGCGAACGGCAGATTGATGATTTACTGGCTGATACCGCAGAACAATTACGTGATGCTGGCTTTACCCCAGATGAACTGTTTATCCGCGATGCTCAAAGCTTACAGCCACTGACGGTTGACAGCAAACAAGCGATAATTCTCATGGCCGCCTGGCTGGGTAAAGCACGCCTAATTGACAATCAACAGGTTGATTTACATAGTTAATTTCAAAAAGTAGATTATGGCGAAACCAGCATATAAAGTCAGCCATAGACAAGCGATATAAAATCAGCAAAACTGAGCACTTCTCCCTAAATCGGTCGATGATGGGATAAGGTGCCAGACTTATTCTGGGCAATAACCGGGGTCAAAGGTAAGAGTTATGATACGCACTATGTTGCAAGGCAAACTGCACCGGGTGAAAGTCACTCAAGCTGATTTGCACTATGAAGGTTCCTGCGCTATTGATCAGGATTTTCTGGAAGCCGCTGGGATTTTAGAATACGAAGCCATTGATATTTATAACGTTGATAATGGTCAGCGTTTTTCGACTTATGCCATTGCCGCCGAACGCGGTTCGCGAATTATCTCGGTGAATGGTGCGGCAGCACGCTGTGCCTGTGTGGGTGATAAATTGATCATCTGTTCCTATGTCCAGATGTCTGATGCTGATGCCCGCCTGCACCACCCCAAAGTGGCGTATTTTGAAGGTGAAAATCAGCTGCAACGCAAGGCTAAAGCCGTCCCCGTTCAGGTCGCTTAATGACCTTTTGTACTTGAAGCCGCACAATAAAAAAAGGCGCTTAATTAAAGCGCCTCAGACCGTTGACAAAGTAGCAGGGCGGGGAAATGTGCCGAATGGGTCGTAGCGGCGTGCGCCGCCGGAGCGCCCATCGGTGCAGTCAACCCGCCAGTCTCGGAGCTACAAAGTCGGTTTGTCAGCAACCTCAAGGCGCTTAATTAAAGCACCTTTTTCTTATCTTCATATTACACAATGAAATAACTAATCAGATTCCATCACCGCAGGTGCAGGGGCAACCGGCTGGCCAGGTTCATTGGCAATACGCTCTGCCATAGTCGGAATTGAATCCGTACGCAGAATATAAAGCCGTTTGAGGGTATACGGATTATCACCGGGTTTAACCTTGCCCTGCATCGTCGTTACCGCCAAATGGAAACCGGCATTTTTAGCAGCATCAATCGCCGTTTAATTAAAGCCACCGAACGGATATGACAGGAAAACCACGTGCGGATTAAACTGCGATAATGCACGGCGAGAGTGCTCAAAATCAAAAACAATATTGTGATAAGAGCGGCTCAATAAGATTGGATTACGTTTATTGTCCGTCCGGTGCAAGAAGTGTGTATGAGATTGAATATCAAATACATCCTGAATCTCTTTCAATTCAGAAATACTCATAAACTGTAATGAGTCAGGATTCCATTTCTGTGGGTGACGTTTTATACGTGATGAAATAATAAAAGCGGTAGCCCGGAAACCATTTTCTTTTAGAATCGGATAAGCATAACGATGGACTGATTTAAGGCCATCATCAAATGTCAGCACTACCACTTTCCCTGGCAGATTAATCTTGTTATTGAGATAACCTTCAAGCTGATAAAGAGAAATCGTGTCGTAACCTGTCTGCTTGAGATAAGTCATCTGGTTACTAAACGCGGCATCAGAGGTTGTCGTCGAGGTATTAAGGAAACGTTTATTTTCCTCATTCTTCAACATATGGTGATAAGTCAGGATAGGAATGCCATTATCTATTTCAGCATCACTACTACTGACATAGCCCAAACGATCGCCAATATTAACCTGATACCAAGTATTACTTAGCTTGTCTTTCAACTTACCCACAATCGGGTAGCGCAAATTTTCGCCCAAGGTAGCAAATTGTTCGCTGTCGACATCTGCCGTCAGATAAACCGGCGTTTCGCGCTTGATAATAATATTTTGGTTCGGTAGAGGTTTATTCAAATCCCCCAATATATCGTTGTTTTTTCGCGCTTTATTGATATCACGTAAATCGTCTTTATCAATAAAGCCGATACCGTTACCAAATTTAAACTCATAGTATTCTGCCGCTGCGGGCAAAACCTGAATAAGTTGATCTTCCTTAACCTCACCGACAGGAATGACCTGTTCACCCACCAGCGAATATATTTCGCTGTCACGGGCTGTCACCATATATTTAGGGGTAAGAACTGCTTCGTCTGGCAGAAGATCTGCATGGGTTGCCGGCATTATTACCGACATGACAATACCGAGTAGCATCCCAATAGCTATTCTGTTTTTATGCCACATTATCGTTCTACTTATGCGCATTTGGCGCTGAATTAAAAAAGGGAAAATCTGGTGCGCCAGCATAGCACGAGACACTTGAAGTTGAGAAAGACGATATTAGACGGGAACATTATTTATTATGATTAAATTCCAGCATTAACAACAATTAACTAACTAATGATTTACGAGTGAGCTTTAGGATGCGCTCCAAAGTCACTGACGTTGCAGAGATGCGCATAGCCAACACCGCTGCAACGTCTAGCCCGCACAACATCCCCCAAAGGCGGCAAGTCAACGCGTCCCGATGAGCTTACATTAGTAATGTGATTCGGGTAAGTGGACGTAGCCAACACCGCTGTAGCGCCAAGGCCGCAGAACATCCCCAAAGTCATTGGTGTTACAGCAAGGCGGCAAGTCAACGCGTCCCGATGAGCTTACATTAGTAAGTGATTCGGGTAAGTGGACGTAGCCAACACCGCTGTAGCGCCAAGGCCGCAGGGGATTAGGTGCGTAGGCCGCGACCACGCTCTATCAAATACCATGCCCAAGCATAAAATACCGCGATAAACACTACTAATACACCTATGGTAAATACCAGTGGCACATCAGTAATTCCGAGGAATCCGTAACGGAAGCCACTGATCATGTACACGATAGGATTAAGTTTTGATACCGCTTGCCAGAACGGTGGCAGCAAGGCTAGCGAATAAAATACCCCGCCCAGATACGTCAGGGGTGTTAACACAAAGGTCGGCACCAGACTGATATCATCAAATGTTTTGGCGAACACGGCATTCAACAATCCGCCAAGCGAAAACAGAATTGCCGTCAGCATTAATGTCAGTGCAATCATTGACCAAGAGTGGACATGCAGCGGCACAAAGAACAGCGAAACAATGGTCACCAGGATGCCGACACAGATCCCACGCGCTACCCCACCGCCCACATAACCCACAATTACGATATGGGTAGGAACTGGGGCAACCAGCAATTCTTCAATGCTGCGCTGGAATTTTGCGCCAAAAAATGAGGCTGCGACGTTAGCATAGGAGTTTGTTATCACCGCCATCATTATCAGGCCTGGCACAATAAACTGCATATAATCAAAGCCCCCCATATCACCAATTCGGGAACCAATCAGGTTGCCGAAAATAACGAAATAGAGCGACATAGTAATCACCGGTGGCACCAGAGTTTGAATCCAGATGCGAGCAAAACGGGTGATCTCTTTGATCCAAATACTCTGTAGTGCTACCCAATACAGGCGGGTCATGCTTTTTCTCCCCCGTTGCCGTTAACCAAGGTGACAAATAGCTCTTCCAGACGGTTAGCCTTGTTACGCATACTTTGTACCTGTATTCCCTGAGCATTCAGTTGGCTGAACAGACCATTCAGGCCTTGTTCACGCTTAACATCAACTTCCAACGTTGAGGTATCTGTTAGACGATAACCATACCCTTCCAGCTTCGGCAGCGGGCTTTTAATCGCCAGATCAAAAATAAAGGTTTCTGACTCAAGCTTGCCAAGCAACTGTTTCATGGTGGTATTTTCCACCAATTCACCATTCTGGATAATGCCAATGTTGCGGCACAGCATTTCCGCTTCTTCCAGATAGTGAGTGGTCAGAATGATGGTAGTCCCCTGCGCATTTAGCTCTTTGAGGAACCCCCACATGGAGCGACGCAACTCAATGTCTACCCCTGCGGTCGGTTCATCGAGAATCAGTAATTTAGGTTCATGCATTAGAGCACGAGCAATCATCAAACGGCGCTTCATCCCACCAGAAAGACGAATAGCGCGCTCATTACGTTTGTTCCATAAATCCAACTGGCTAAGGTATTTTTCAGCTCGTTGCATCGCCTCTCGCCGCGTGACACCGTAATAACCAGCCTGAGTAATCACAATCTGTAATACTGTTTCAAACGGGTTAAAGTTGAACTCTTGTGGTACCAGCCCGAGTTGGCGTTTGGCATTGACGATATCTTGATCGATGTCGTAGCCAAAAACTGTCACCTTGCCAGAAGTTTTGTTCACCAATGAGCTGATAATACCAATAGTGGTGGATTTACCCGCGCCATTAGGCCCAAGTAGTGCATAAAAATCGCCTGCCTCTACGTGCAGATCAATGCCACGCAGAGCCTGAACGCCACCCGCATAGGTTTTGGTCAGCTGCGTTATTTCCAGTGCATATGTCATAAGTAAAAAAGAACCTTATTCTATGAGTTCCCAGCGGTCACTGCATGTCCGTGACTTGCTTAACCCTCCCTGTCAGGGCAAGTTACGGGGGCAAAGGGAAGCAGTTAGATACAGAGAAGATGTTGCGCAGACAAAAATTGTACCAACAACAAAGTCACTGTTCCGATTTTAAAATCGTGATCCTTGTCGTATATTATCCTATCGCAATCCGTTCATTACAGGCTATTTACATTAATGAAAGAAATAGAGAAGCTCCTCGCGAACAATGACGTCTGGTCTAAAGCCATTAGTAAAGACGATCCTGGTTTTTTTGAACACTTGGCGGAAGCCCAGAAACCTCGGTTTTTGTGGATTGGTTGTTCAGACAGCCGCGTCCCAGCAGAACAGTTAACCGGCCTGAAAGCTGGGGAATTGTTTGTTCACCGCAATGTTGCCAATTTGGTTATCCATACTGATCTGAACTGCTTGTCCGTGGTGCAATATGCCATCGACGTTTTGCAAGTCGAGCATATCATTATCTGTGGTCACCTTGGTTGTGGCGGTGTTGAAGCCGCAATGAAAAAAGACCTTGAATTAGGGCTTATCGACAACTGGTTACTGCATATTCGCGATCTTTGGTTTAAACACAGCACGCTGTTGGGTGAACTACCAGCCGAAGAACGCAGCGATATGCTATGTAAAATCAACGTGGTAGAGCAAGTGTATAACTTGGGCCATTCGACTATTGTTCGTTCCGCCTGGAAGCGCGGGCAGAAAGCCATGATTCACGGCTGGGTCTATGGTATTGAAGACGGCAAACTGACGGATTTAAATATCTCGAGTACCAGCCTCAGCGAACTAGAAATCAAGTACCGCGAAGCAATGGCTAAAATACTGCAACCAAACAGACAAAACTAATAAGTTGTTATGGGAGGGTGTTCAAACGCACCCTCTCCCATTAACTCTCTCCCATTAACTACTCGGCTCAATCAGCCTAAAATGCCGGCACGCAGTAGCCGCTCTCGATCACTCGTCAAACATGACAACTTTACCGACATAGGGTAAATGCCGATAGCGCTGAGCATAATCAATACCGTAACCCACCACGAATTCATCAGGAATAGTGAAGCCGACCCACTCAACCGGCACCTGTACTTCGCGGCGCTCGGGTTTATCCAACAACGTACAGATAGCCAATGATTTCGGGCCACGCAGTTGCAGAATTTCACGCACCTTACTTAAGGTATTACCTGAGTCGATGATATCTTCAACAATCAACACGTCTTTGCCGCGGATATCTTCATCTAAGTCTTTGAGGATTTTTACATCGCGGGTGGTGCTCATGCCATTGCCGTAGCTAGAGGCGGTCATAAAATCGACTTCATGGGAAACATCAATGGCGCGGCACAAATCAGCCATAAACATAAATGAGCCACGGAGCAACCCGACCAGCACCATTTCACTGCCACTGTCGCGGTAATGTTCGGAGATTTGGCGGCCTAGTTCGGCAATTCGGGTTTTGACTTCCTGCTCGGAAATCATGACTTCTACAGTGTGTTTCATAGGTATTAACGTCGCTTTTTTACGTTGCTTGCCACAAGAAAGCCGCTGAGTTTACCATAGCCTGAGCCAGGTTGCGACGGACTCACCCGCCGCAGATATAACCTGTTGATAGCCCTAAGCACTGACAGTAAAGCCCAGCATCATGCCGGTATCTTCATGTTCCAGCAGGTGACAGTGAGCCATATAAGGGTTGCTGGTTGGGGCCAGGTGGTTAAAACGCACCAATATTTCACTGCGAGCGCCTTCCACTCGCACGGTATCTTTCCAACCACGGCGATGCTCCGCAGGTGGGTTGCCGTTTTCGGTCAGAATACGGAACTGCGTACCGTGAACATGGAATGGATGCAACATCATGTCGCCTTCACCGGAAACCGTCCATTTCTCATATTTGCCCTGTTTGGCATCAAATGCTGCTTCGGTCATGGAAAAGGCTTTGCCATTGATCATATTGGCATGGCTGAAATCAAAAGCAGGAGCCGCGGTCATCGCTCCATGATTCATACCTTTCATATTGCCATGGTCCATCCCTGCCATGCCGCCATTATCCATCCCGCCCATATTGCCGTGATCCATGCTCATCCCTGCCATAGCTTGCATACCATAACGGCTCATCAACGCCTGCATGCCCAGCATATCCAGTTTAGGGTCCATCATCAGTTGGAACCAACGCTCTTGCAGCCCTGTGGCATCAGCAAGTGGCGGCACCACGACCAATGAATCTGGCAGCACTTTACTGCCTGCAACTAATGAAGGTTGAAGCCGTAATACCGGCAGTGGCTTATCAAATGGCACTAATGTCATGCCCATCTGTTTTACCGGCAAAGTGACCAAATCAAGTGCCTTGCCATCTGAGGTATCCAGCAACACCTCGAAACGCTCGCCCATCAGTATCGGCAATTCGCGCACCGCAACTGGTTCGGCCAAGAGACCACCGTCACTGCCAATCACATACATTGGGCGGCCATCGCTAAGAGCCAGATTCAGAGATCGTGCATTACACCCATTCAGCAGCCGCAAGCGCACCCAGCCACGCGGGGTAATTTGCTGCGGATACTGAGCACCATTGGTGAACATTCGATCACCGAACCACCCCACCGCAGCCGTCATTACATCCAGTTGATAATCAATCTGGCCATCTTTACCGAATAATTTATCCTGCAAAATGACCGGGATATCATCCACGCCCCACTGTTTCGGCAGCGGCAGTTTTTCGCTGTCACTATCATCTATCAGCACTAATCCTCCTAGCCCCATTGCGACCTGACGGCCGGTGATACCGTGGGTATGGGGATGGAACCAGCAGGTGGCGGCGGGTTGTTCTACTGTAAATGCTACCTGGCGTTTGGCCCCCGGCTGAATCAGCGCCTGTGGCCCACCATCGACGTCGCCGGGAATTTCCAGTCCGTGCCAGTGCACCGTTGTGGCTTCCGGTAAGGAATTGGTGATATTAATCGTGACCGGCTTACCGCGCTGCAAGCGGATCGCTGGCCCTAATAAGTTGCCGTTATAGCCCCAGGTTTGAGTGGCGGCAGAGGGCAACCAGGCCATAGAACCCGTTTGGATGTTCAGATTAATGTTGCCACGGGTATCGGGTTGAAGTAATGGCGGGATGGGTAAAGGTGAAAAATCTGCGGCCAAAGCCGCGCGGCTCCATAAAGGCAGTGAAGTGGCGGCTCCAAGAGCTGCCGTTAACTTAATAAAATCACGGCGATGCATGGTCGTCTCCATTCTTGATTGTGGGTAAGTGATGGTGCGTAAGTGCCTACAGGGTACAAAAACAGCATTGTACGCCAGCATAAACCTTCCCCTTGAGGGAAGGTCAAGGAGTAATCAATCACTTTGTGAATCAATCCCCGTATATACCCACACGGGGAGCATAATAAAATTTACTCTGAACCATCACAGTGTGATAACGTCTGCTAACAATGAATAAGCCAGTCTCCGCTATGAAAAGAACAACATTAGTTATGCTGCTGCTCACTCTGTGCGGATTCTCATCTGCCAGTTCTGCATTAAGTGAATCTGAAGCAGAAGATCTTGCCGATCTGACTGCGGTATTCGTTTATCTGAAAAATGATTGTGGCTATAACGAATTACCCAATAATGAAATCAAACGGGCAATTGTCTATTTTGCTCAACAAAATCGCTGGGATCTGCGTAACTACAATAGCTTTAATATGAAAGCCTTGGGCGAAGAGAGCTATCGCGACCTGCGGGGCATTGCGATCCCAGCTCCTACCAAATGCAAATCTCTGGCTCGTGACTCTTTAAGTTTATTGGCCTACGCTAACTAGCGATCCCGCATTTACCCTTTCAGCCTAAAATTCAGCCGTGCAACCTCAGCTAGAGTTGGCTATGATGTTGCCCCCATTTTTCATGGCTGTTACTGCGAAGGAGAAGCCCCGAACATGTCACAGAAAGAACTATGGTATGAAACATTACATGCCAACTTCGGCCAGTATTTTTCAGTAGAAAATGTACTGTACCGCGAGAAAACCGAGCACCAGGATTTGGTGATTTTTGAGAACCCTGTGCTGGGTCGGGTAATGGCGTTGGATGGCGTGGTGCAGACCACCGAACGCGATGAGTTTATCTATCACGAAATGATGACACACGTCCCTTTGTTGGCCCACGGTCAGGCAAAGAAAGTGCTTATCATCGGTGGCGGCGATGGCGCGATGCTACGCGAAGTTAGCCGTCACAAAAATATCGAACAGATTACCATGGTAGAAATTGACGCCGGTGTGGTCGAGTTCTGCCGCCAGTATCTGCCCAATCATAGCGCGGGAGCCTATGATGACCCCCGTTTCAAGCTGGTTATTGATGATGGCGTCAACTTCGTTAATCAAACGACGGAAAAGTTCGATGTCATTATCTCTGACTGTACTGACCCCATTGGGCCAGGGGAAAGCCTGTTCACATCGGCTTTCTATGAAGGATGTGCCCGTAGCTTGAATGAAGGCGGCATCTTTGTTGCACAAAACGGCGTGTGCTTCCTGCAACAAGATGAAGCGGTTGATAGCCATAATAAGCTTAGCCATTATTTTAAAGATGTCAGTTTTTATCAGGCAGCCATTCCGACATATTACGGCGGTATCATGACCTTCGCCTGGGCGACGCAAAACCGACAGTTGCGCCAGTTGGATATCACCACGCTACAACAGCGTTTTGTCGAAGCGGGTCTGACCTGCCGCTACTATAACCCAGCCATTCATGTCGGCAGCTTTGCTTTGCCGCAGTATCTGCTGGATGCCTTAACGACCAAACGTTGATAATCCGTAAGGAGGTGAACTAAATTGTCCAAGCTTAAACTGCACGGCTTCAACAACCTGACTAAAAGCCTGAGTTTTTGTATTTACGATATTTGTTATGCCAAGACCGCAGACGACCGCGATGGCTATATCGCCTACATTGACGAACAGTATAATGCCAACCGCCTGACTGAGATCTTGACTGAAACCTGCTCGATCATTGGCGCGAATATTTTGAATATCGCCCGCCAGGATTATGATCCTCAGGGGGCAAGTGTCACGATTTTGGTCAGCGAAGAGCCGGTTGATCCACGCGATGTTGATACATCAGAGCACCCAGGCCCGCTGCCAAGTGCCGTTGTCGCCCATCTGGACAAGAGCCATATCTGCGTCCATACCTATCCGGAAAGCCACCCTGAAGGTGGATTATGTACTTTCCGTGCAGATATCGAAGTCTCGACCTGTGGCGTCATTTCACCGCTGAAAGCACTGAATTACCTGATCCACCAGTTGGAATCCGATATTGTCACCATGGATTATCGGGTGCGTGGTTTTACCCGTGATATCAACGGGGTAAAACATTTCATCGATCATAAAATCAACTCGATTCAGAACTTCATGTCTGACGATATGAAATCGCTGTATCACATGATGGATGTGAATGTTTATCAAGAAAATATCTTCCATACCAAAATGATGCTGAAAGATTTCGATTTGAAGCATTATCTGTTTAACGCCAAGCCAGAAGAGCTAAGCGCGGAAGAGAGAGAACGAATTACCCACCTGCTTTATAAAGAAATGCAGGAAATCTACTATGGCCGCAATGTGCCAGAAGTGTGATGTCGTTTGGGTAATATCAAGTCTAAAATCCCGGTTTTTCGCCGGGATTTTTGATTAAGGCAGTTGAGCAAGTAGGGTTTTAACTTTATCGGTATCTTCAGGATGAAGTTGGAGATACTTTTCACAGGCCAATTTGACATATTTGAAACCTACGGACTCTGGAACAATAACCTCCCTTAATATCACCTGCGACATCAAACCTAATATCACCTTTATGGCTGACGATATTTTTAGCATTAACAGTGTTCGCTTTTTCCATTGATATTAATCGAATACTATTAGCATACATACCGCCCAACTCTTTGGTATCTAATACTATTAAGGGCTTTGTCTCTTTTGATAATAGTGGCTGGATATCACCGTTTTGATAGCCAACCTGATTGGTAGCCAGTATCACATCAAGCTGATTAGCACGGATTTCACCGTGAAGATTTAGTCCACGACTGATGATTGCCACATTGTTCTGATTAAGAGTATTAAACCCTTTAAACCCCACAGCAATTGCCGGGTGCAGCGGCTGTACTGCGGTAAGATAAATCAGAAGCCAACTGGCGATGCGCATCCGTGCATTACTGAATTCTGCCATAACATCACCGTCCTGATATGTGTACTGAAGAAGTCGCAGAGTGCTATCACTTCTGCCGGTTATCCTTTATTCCGTCAATTAAAGATACAACTCAGGAATAGCTCGTATTTTAACCACTTTCGGGGCGGTTTTTTATCGTGGTTTGGCTGAGTTTATTTATTAATTTATTGTTTATTAAACTAAAACTTATTAGTGGATAATCAGAAAGCACAGATCTCGATTAAATAATAACGGTGGTGGATCTATGACATAATTAAGCAATAATTGATCTCCCACTATTCCCATCGCCCTGACCCGCAAGGTATAAGAAGATCCTATTTTCTCCGTCTAATATCGCACAAGGATGATGCCCCTGTTATGAACCGCCTCCCGACCCTGTATGGCATTATTGCGATCCTACTCTGGAGCATGAGTGTCGCCTTGACGCGTGGGTTATCTGAAACGTTAGGGCCATTTGGCGCGGGTGCAGCCATTTACACCGTCAGTGGTATTTTGGTGTGGCTGGTGGCGGGTAAACCGACCGTACGCGGGCAACATCCGGCTTATCTATACGGTTGTGGTTTGCTGTTTGTGGTGTATATGGTGGCTTTTGCCTTAGCCATTGGAATGGCGAATGATCGCCAGCAAACTCTCGAAATCGGTCTGATCAATTACCTGTGGCCAAGCCTGACGCTGCTATTGGCGGTACCGTTACTTAAACTCCGTGCACGATGGTGGCTCTGGCCGGGCGCAGCGCTGGCCCTGTTTGGTGTGATTTGGGTGGTCAGTGGTGGGAATGGGCTGGATATCAAAGTGCTCAGTGCCAATGTTAGCAGTAACCCATTGGCTTATAGTCTGGCGCTAATTGCGGCCTTTACCTGGGCCGGTTACTCCAATCTGGTGCGGGTATACAGCCGAGGGCCTGGGGCATTGCCACTGTTTCTGCTCGCCTGTGCGCTATGCCTGTGGGTGATGTTCTTTATGCTGACACCCGGTAAGTTGCATTTCACCCAACGCGCCACTTTTGAACTGCTGCTGATGGGGGCCAATACCGCACTGGCCTATCTATGCTGGGATATCGCCATGAAAAAAGGCAACGCCACACTGGTCGCTGCCCTGTCTTACTTCACACCTTTGTTATCAATACTGATTGCCAGTTTATGGCTCAATACTCCCCCCTCAGCCGCATTCTGGCCGGGTGTTGCTATGGTAGTGCTCGGCTCGTTGTTATGTTGGTCTGCCAGCCGCACACCCCTTCGGATTTGAAGCCGCAGGTAGGCAGCAACTCCACGATCTTGGAGTAAATATTTTATTTAGAAATGATGAAGTTACGATAGCCTTGCAACACCCGCAGAAAGTCCTCTAAACCACACAGGCAGAGGCTTTCTTCGTCATAGTAATTCATCCCTTCTTCCATCTCGTCGCCTTCAATATCTAATTGATTGGCGCGCACCATCACTTCTTCACCATCCAGCCACAAGGTATATTCATGACCATCCAGTTGCCACTGGCGTTCACTGCCTTTGACTTCAGCTGCGGCGGCTTCAATTTGATCAAGTTTGGCTAAATCGCCTTTAATTTCTTCATTGAGCCAGTGGCCGATCACTTCATGTCCCATGGAGAATCTGACCAGTACTTGCCCGGTTAAATCACGCAAAAATTCATAGTCCATAGCACGTCCTCCTGATGCCCTTCTAATTATTGTAACCGTATTGAGTTATCTCACTTGGCGCAAGCTCGCAAAGCCAGTAAATAGCGGCAATATTTCACTTTTAAAATAGAAACGGGAGGCCATAGGCCTCCCGTCAGATAGGTATTATACATCAATACCCAAGGTAATTGGTGTTGCAGGTATAGCGGCTTACACGGCGGTTTGGAAAATCACACCATCCGCTTTATCCGTATATTGGCTCAACTGATCAAAATTCAGATACCGGTAAGTATCTGCTGCGGTCTTATCAACCTGAGCCATATAAGTTTGATATTCATCAGGAGTTGGCAGACGCCCAAGCAGTGATGCAATTGCTGCCAGTTCAGCCGAAGCCAGATAAACATTCGCCCCATTCCCCAAGCGGTTCGGGAAGTTACGGGTCGAAGTAGAAACAACCGTCGCCCCATCTGCTACACGTGCCTGGTTACCCATACACAGCGAGCAGCCTGGGATCTCAACACGGGCACCACTCTTACCAAAGACACTGTAGTAGCCCTCTTCGGTCAGTTGCGCGGCATCCATTTTGGTCGGCGGCGCGACCCACAGGCGGGTTGGCAACTGGCCTTTGTGTTGATCCAGTAGCTTACCGGCCGCACGGAAATGCCCAATATTGGTCATGCAGGAGCCGATAAACACTTCATCGATTTTGCTATTAGCCACATCTGACAGTAAGCGGGCATCATCCGGATCATTAGGCGCACAGAGAATCGGCTGGGTTATTTCCGCCAGATCGATTTCGATCACCGCAGCGTATTCCGCATCCGCATCACCTTCCAGCAGATTTGGGTTAGCCAACCAGCTTTCCATACCATTGGCACGGCGCTCCAGTGTACGACGGTCGCCGTAACCTTCCGCTATCATCCACTTCAACAACACAATGTTGGATTGCAAGTATTCAATGATCGGCGCTTTATCCAGTTTGATGGTACAACCGGCAGCAGAACGCTCGGCGGAAGCATCAGCCAGCTCAAATGCTTGTTCAACTTTCAGCTCTGGTAAGCCTTCAATTTCCAGAATTCGACCAGAGAAGATGTTCTTCTTGCCTTGTTTCTCAACTGTCAGCAGGCCTTCCTGAATCGCGTAGTAAGGGATAGCATGCACCAGATCACGCAGGGTGATACCCGGCTGCATTTTACCCTTAAAGCGCACTAACACCGATTCAGGCATGTCCAGAGGCATTACGCCTGTTGCTGCCGCAAAGGCCACCAGACCAGAACCCGCCGGGAAGGAAATGCCGATAGGGAAACGGGTGTGGGAGTCACCACCGGTACCGACAGTGTCCGGTAACAACATACGGTTGAGCCATGAGTGGATGATGCCATCACCCGGGCGCAGTGACACGCCGCCACGGTTCATAATAAAGTCAGGTAATGTGTGATGAGTGGTCACGTCTACAGGCTTCGGATAGGCCGCAGTATGACAGAATGACTGCATCACCAGATCAGCGGAGAAGCCCAGACACGCCAAGTCTTTCAGCTCATCACGGGTCATTGGGCCGGTGGTATCTTGTGAACCGACCGAGGTCATTTTAGGTTCGCAGTATTCACCTGGGCGCACACCTGCAACGCCACAGGCACGACCGACCATTTTCTGTGCCAGCGAGAAACCTTTGTTACTCTTAGCAACCGGCTTCGCCACACGGAACACTTCGCTAACTGGCAGGCCCAGAGATTCGCGCGCTTTGGTGGTCAAACCGCGGCCGACGATCAATGGGATACGGCCACCGGCGCGCACTTCATCCAACAACACGTCAGTTTTCAGTTCGAAAGTGGCTAAAATTGCGCCAGTATCATGGTGTCGCACTTCGCCCAGATACGGGAAGATATCAATTACATCGCCCATCTTCAGGTTGCTGACATCTACTTCGATTGGCAATGCACCCGCATCTTCCATGGTGTTAAAGAAGATTGGCGCAATTTTGCTGCCCAGCACCACACCACCGCCGCGCTTATTCGGCACGTAAGGGATGTCGTCGCCCATAAACCACAGTACCGAGTTGGTGGCTGATTTACGAGAAGAACCGGTTCCGACAACATCGCCAACATAAGCCAGTGGGAAACCTTTTTTATTCAGCTCTTCAATCTGTTTGATTGGGCCAACACTGCCCGGTTGATCCGGATGAATGCCTTCACGGGCATTTTTCAGCATCGCCAGCGCATGCAGTGGGATATCAGGGCGCGACCAGGCATCTTGAGCCGGAGACAAGTCATCGGTATTGGTTTCACCGGTTACTTTGAATACGGTTACCGTGATTTTCTCAGCCAAAGGTGGGCGGGAGAGATACCATTCGGCATCAGCCCAGGATTGCATAATTTTCTTGGCGTGAGGATTACCTGCTTTGGCTTTTTCTTCTACATCGTAGAAGTTATCAAACATCAGCAAGGTGTGAGATAAAGCTTTGCCCGCAATCGGCGCCAGCTTTTCATTATCTAACGCATCAATCAACGGATGAATATTATAACCACCCTGCATGGTACCAAGCAGTTCAATTGCTTTCTCAGGGGTAATCAGTGGGGAGTGGGCTTCACCTTTGGCTATGGCCGCCAGAAAACCGGCTTTAACATAAGCTGCTTCATCAACACCGGGGGGGACACGGTTAATCAGCAGATCTAACAGGAATTCATCTTCGCCCGCCGGCGGATTTTTTAATGATTCAACCAGCGCTGCCATTTGTGATGCATCTAATGGCTTGGGGACGATACCCTCAGCGGCACGCTCGGCCACGTGCTTACGGTATTCTTCTAGCACGACTCTCTCCTCGCTTTTATTGTCATATATTTTTCTTGGCTTATCTGTAGTCACCAGCCATCATCAATGATGCACCAGGTGTAAGGTAAGATGCCCAGTTTCGCTCAGCCAGCATACCAGTATTTGAACTCAGTGTTAATTCGTTCACATAAAAGCAACATTAAATTTTTGCTGAATCGTTGAGCACAGTGTAATCACCTGAACTATTGATAACCGCTCTCAGTTAGCCCCTTGCAAGAGGGCAAATATCCGCAAAACCTCCCCGCATAATAACCATACATTAGGAATGGATACCATCTCTCGGTGAAAATCTCGTGCTGTTGATAGGGCTTTTAGAACGCGGAATGAGGAGGAGAAAATATTGTGGCGATAAATGAAGCAGAAACAGCCGATAATGACGGTTCCTGCATTTTCGGGTAAAGCGGATTTAATAGCCCGGTGACTGGCGGGGCGACTGCACCGATGGGCGCTCCGGCGGCCTAAGCCGCTACGACCCATTCGGTACATTTCCCCGCTTATCAACTCCGTTATTGCTATGAAAAACCACTATTTTTAGGTGATTTTCCTAACGGTTAAAACTGGGTATTCAAGCTAATAAAATATGTCCGGCCAGGCTCATTATAGGTTGCTGCACCGGCACCGGCGATATTTGCGACGTTCTGGGCATTACCCTCACGGAACTGGCGTTTATCGAACAAGTTTTCAATACCGGTGGTCACACTGACATTTTTGGTCACTGTGTAGCTGGCGCTCAGACCAAAGATGGCGTACGGACTAACTTCATTGCGCGCCGTACCGGTGACTGGCAGACCCTGATAGTCATATTTCTTCGGTTTCTGACGCCCATACCATGTCACGGTAGACAGTAAGGACAAATCATCCGTAGCCTGCCAATTCACTGAGCTGTTCAGGGTAAACTCCGGTGTGATAGATAAGTAATCACCGGTAGATTTGTTCTTCGACTCCAGCATGTAGGTCAGGTTACTGCTCCATTGCACCGTGTCAGTGAAGGGTACCGTCAGGTTACCTTCCAGCCCTTCAACCAAGGCTTTCGGCACATTTTCCCATTTGAAAATATCGGAATTAGCATAAGTTCCGGTACCGCCATTAGCTGTCCCCAGGGAGACTAAACCTGGCTCAATCTTATTACGGTAATCGTTACGGAAATAAGTGATACCCGCAATAATGCCATCATCATGGAATTCGAAACCGATCTCTTTGTTGACGCTGGTTTCTGCTGACAAATCGTCATTACCCATCAAGTAACAACTGCCGCCGCCGCCATAGCAACCCTGACCACGGCTATACAGCAGATAATTTGGGTTGGTTTGATAGAGGTTTGGCGCTTTATAGGCGCGGGCAATCCCCATTTTCATGGTGAAGTAATCGCCCAGTTCCTGTGACAGGTTTAACCCCGGACTCCAATTGCTCCCTGCGGTACTGTGATGGTCAAAACGCAGCGCTGGGGTCAGCATTGTGGTGTCTGTCAGCTCGATATTATCTTCAACAAACACCGACGCTATCTGTGCTGAGGTGCGCGTATTTCGGCCTGTTCCCGTTAAACCACTGACACTGCCACCCTCAGTCGTCGTCTGGGTGTTGGAAGTCGGGTCATTCATTTTCTGGTCATTCCATTCCGCACCGACAGTCAGCACTTGATTAACCCCTAACTCAAATGGCAGGTTAACCTCGGAATGGGCCAGATAGTTGTCCAGCTTGATTGTACTGAAATAATTATTTGAGAAGATACCCTCGGTACCCCCTGCCAGCCCCTCATTAATACGTGAGTTGCGGGTATTTTCATACTGTACATAGGAGGTGGTACTGACACCGTTATCCCAAAAACCACGGTGCGTTAACGAGAAATTATCGCGATACATCACGTTGGTTTCCGCGCCATATAGGCTGCGCACAATGGCATTGCTGTTGGTATTTTGTGTATCACCAGCATAAATATTCCCCTGACGGCTATAGCCCGCCTCGAACTCCAGGGATTGGCCCTGCGCAAACTCCCAACGCAGTAACCCGTTGATATCTTTATTACGAACCCCTTCACGCCCAGCAGGCAATGTGCCAGCCTGATTACCGGTTCGGGCAGATTCATGGCCTTGGTTAATATCCCAATCATCAGCATCAGTTTTATTGTATCCACCGTATAAACGGAAACTGACGGTATCACTGAGTGGCCCCAACAGGCTGAAGTCAGTACGACGGGTCGCGCCCTCTTCGCTATGTTGCGGCAGATTCATGTAAGCATTCCAACTGCCATGCAGTTCTTTGTCCGGCTGTTTGGTGATGATATTCACCACCCCACCGGCGGCACCATTACCATAGCGCGCGGCGGCTGGCCCACGTAATACTTCGATTTTCTCAACCATATTCGCCGGAACCCAGTTGGTATCACCACGGGTATCGCGCTCACCACGCCAGCCATAACGCACCGCATTGCGGCTCGAAACGGGAATGCCATCAATCATAATTAGGGTATTTTCAGGCCCCATGCCGCGAATATCGATCTGGCGGTTATTCCCGCGCTGACCGCTGGCTGAGTTACCGGAGAGGTTAACGCCAGGCATGGTACGGATAATTTCAGACAAATCATTAGCTGGAGGTCGTTTGCGGATATCTTCCGCCGTGATAGTCGAGGCGCCAAGTGCTTGACGGACTTGCTGCTGGGCCGTGACTACCAAGGTATCGCCAGTGGTTGCTTTGTTGTCAGTCGCCGTTGTTTCTTTTTGTTGTGTTGCGGCTGTATCAGACCCTGCCTGAGTGGTATCTTGTGTCTGCGCCCAAAGCGGAGTCGAAATGCAGATACCAATCAAGCTCGCTAAGGTCGTCAGAGAGCGCCGCTGCCATTTTACTTTCATTACACTTTCCCCGATGCAAACGCCCACAGCAAATGTCAGCAGAGGAAAGTCTCTGCCAATCTATTCATAGGGCAACAAAAACGAACAAGATTGATAATTATTTTCATTATCAATTCATCTGGCTAATTGTTACATTTGCCATCAGAAAAATGGTTTGTGCAAACAGCAAAACCCTTTGTTATAAAGTCAATGTTGTCAAAACATGAATATCTTTAGAGAGGCCATCATGTCGGCGGTGAAGAAAAACAAGTTGCGCAATATTTCCCCGTCATCCAAACCGATTTATCGCGACCAAATTGTGCAACAGTCAAATCTGGTGGCCAGCGACTATCAACTGAGTGGCGCGAAGTCATTGTCCACTGATCCGGTTTTGTATGGCGATTTTCAAGTATTACGTCTGAATCCGCATCTGATCCTGCATACCGCGAATGTGACTAACCTCTACGATATCAAAACTCAGAATCAGCTCAATCCGGCGCTGAAGCTAGCAATTGTGGTCAGTGGCAGTGCACATATCTCATTTGGCGGTAAAGAACTGCATTTGCAGGAAAAGGGCGATGCCTCACTGGTTTCCCTGACTGAAAACACCCTATTTACTCGCCACGGTAAGAACAATAGCCATGAGCGCACTCTGACCCTCACCTTTGACCGTGAATGGCTGTATGGCGATCTATTACCGCAAGCCGGTTCTTGGGATACGTTATACAACTTTACTCAGCAACATCTGGCGATTCATTTATGGCGGCCATCAGTTCACGCCCAAGCCATCGCCCAGAAAATAGCGAGTGCTCCGCCCTTTGCAACTCCACTGGAACGTTTGCATTGTGAAACACAATGTATTGGCTTAATTATCGAAGCATTCAGTTCGCTGGAGCAGCAGGCGTTACAGCAAAATAAAGTCTCTTTACGTGGCATGAATCGAATCCAGCAAGTACGTGATTGGCTGGAAAGTGGCGAGGCAGACCATCTATCGATGAGTGAATTGGCGCGTTTGGTCAATATGAGTCAAAGCACTTTGCAGCGGCGTTTTCGTGAAAGCTACAACATTACGGTATTTGAGTATTTACGCCATTGCCGTTTAAAGCGCGCCATGCTGGCTATCCAGAAAGAAGGGATCACTATCGATCAAGCGGCAACTATTGCGGGTTATACCAGCCCGGCGAATTTCGCTACGGCGTTGCGCCGCACTTTCGATATTTCGCCCAGCCAATTACGAGTTGGGGTTATCTTTGATCGCTAAAATTATTGATCGCTAAAGTTATTGATCGTTAAAAACTAAGCGATCAAAAGCGCCTGATTTATACCATCCCTTAAACAAAAAAACGCCCCCTATTCAGGAGCCGTCTCAGACTGCTGACAAACCTCAAGGACTCGATCTTGCAAGGTGAAGGCAGGTAGAAGAGTAAAGCGTCCGCGCCAGGGAGGGGTTTACGGCGTCTTTACGATCTGCCTGTTTTCACCGTTACGGGCACTTTGTCATTAACCTCAAACGGCCCCTATTCAGGAGCCGTCTATTATCTTACTGCGTCAGCGAAAACTTATTTCTTTTTCGCTTTCGGGTTAGGCAAGTCAGTAATGCTACCTTCGTAGATTTCTGCTGCCAGGCCGACAGATTCATGCAACGTTGGGTGAGCATGGATAGTTAATGCGATATCTTCAGCATCACAACCCATCTCGATTGCCAGACCGATTTCACCTAACAGTTCACCACCGTTAGTCCCGACAATTGCACCACCGATGATACGGTGTGTTTCTTTGTCGAAAATCAATTTGGTCATACCGTCTGCACAATCAGACGCGATAGCACGACCTGATGCCGCCCACGGGAAGGTGGAGGTTTCGTAGCTGATGCCCTTTTCTTTGGCTTCTTTCTCGGTCAAACCAACCCATGCGACTTCTGGTTCAGTGTACGCAATGGATGGAATAACTTTCGGATCGAAGTAATGCTTCATGCCGGAGATAACTTCAGCAGCAACATGGCCTTCGTGAACACCTTTATGTGCCAGCATTGGCTGACCCACGATGTCACCGATAGCAAAGATGTGCGGTACGTTGGTACGCAGTTGTTTATCAACGTGGATAAAGCCACGTTCGTCAACTTCAACGCCAGCCTGACCTGCATCCAGTAATTTACCGTTAGGGACACGGCCGATAGCCACCAGCACTGCATCATAACGCTGTGGTTCTGCTGGCGCTTTTTTGCCTTCCATCGTGACATAGATACCGTCTTCTTTGGCTTCTACCGCAGTCACTTTGGTTTCCAGCATCAGGTTGAATTGCTTACTGATACGTTTGGTAAAGACCTTCACTACGTCTTTGTCAGCAGCCGGAATAACTTGATCAGCCATTTCGACTACATCAATCTTCGACCCCAACGCATGGTAAACCGTACCCATTTCCAGACCGATGATCCCGCCGCCCATGACCAGCAAACGCTCAGGAACGGTTTTCAGTGCCAGCGCATCAGTGGAGTCCCAAACACGTGGGTCTTCATGAGGAATGAATGGCAGTTGGATTGGACGAGAGCCAGCGGCGATAATCGCGTTATCGAAAGTAATGGTCGTCGGGCCGTTTTCACCCTCAACCACTAGGGTGTTAGCGCCAGTGAACTTACCTAAACCGTTAACTACTTTGACTTTACGGCCTTTAGCCATACCTGCCAAGCCACCGGTTAACTGATTGATAACTTTCTCTTTCCAAACACGTACTTTATCAATATCAGTTTTAGGCTCGCCAAACACGATACCGTGTTCAGCTAATGCTTTAGCTTCTTCGATAACTTTAGCGACGTGCAACAACGCTTTGGATGGGATACAACCGACATTCAGGCAAACACCACCCAGAGTGGCGTAACGCTCAACCAGAATGGTTTCTAAACCTAAATCCGCGCAACGAAAAGCAGCAGAGTACCCTGCTGGGCCTGCCCCAAGTACCACGACCTGAGTTTTAATTTCAGTACTCATCATGACCTCTTAATTGTTTGTCCGGCGAAATACCCTTCATCTTTCAAACTGTAGGCGCGTTAGCTGCTCTCACTAATCCGAATCACTTACTGGTGTAAGCTCATCGGAGTTATCTCGTTTGCCGCCTTCCTACAACTTGAAATCTATTGGGTATCTTAGGCTAATTAGTTAGGCTAATTAATTTCATAATGCCGTTCATCCACCGGGATACTGACACGCGGCAGTTTACAGAATTGTTAATAAACTGAAAAGCCGCATCGCGTGACGAGTGTCTCAACAACCTTGTCGACTTATGTAACGAGCCGACAAAGCCGGTTCATAACTGTCTTTTGTCTGTCTGTAATAGTAATAAGGCCGGCACTAAGCCGGCCTTGTCGATTACATCACCAGACGGCGAATGTCGGCCAGCATATTGTTGATGATAGTGATAAAGCGCGCACCATCAGCACCGTCTATCACACGGTGGTCGAAGGAGAGCGACATCGGCATCATCAGACGCGGCTGGAACTCTTTACCGTTCCAGACTGGCTCTATCGCAGACTTGGAGACACCCAAGATAGCCACTTCCGGCGCGTTAACAATCGGCGCGAAGTGAGTTGTCCCGATACCGCCCAAGCTGGAGATGGTGAAGCAACCGCCCTGCATTTCGCCAGCGGTCAGCTTGCCATCACGAGCTTTCTTCGAGATAGCCATCAGTTCACGGGACAGTTCAGTGATGCTTTTCTTGTTCACATCCTTGAATACCGGAACGACCAAACCATTTGGCGTATCTACCGCAACACCGATATTGATGTACTTTTTCAGCGTCAACTTCTGGCCATCTTCGGACAGTGAGCTGTTGAAACGTGGCATCTGCTCAAGGGCAGCAGCAACAGCTTTCATGATGAACACCACTGGGGTGAACTTCACGTCCAGTTTACGCTTAGCAGCTTCGTCGTTCTGCAGCTTACGGAACGCTTCCAGATCGGTGATATCGGTTTTGTCGAAGTGAGTGACATGTGGAATCATGACCCAGTTACGGCTCAAGTTAGCACCAGAGATTTTCTGGATACGACCCAATTCCACTTCTTCGATTTCGCCAAACTTGCTGAAATCAACTTTCGGCCAAGGCAGCATGCCTGGCAGACCACCACCGGTGGCAGCTGCGGGAGCCGCTTCAGCACGTTTGACCGCATCTTTCACATAAGCCTGAACGTCTTCGCGCAGGATACGGCCTTTACGACCAGTACCTTTCACTTTCGCCAGATTTACGCCAAATTCACGGGCCAAACGACGGATAACCGGCGTTGCATGCACGTAAGCATCATTCTCAGCGAATTCGCCTTTGCTGTTGCTGGCAGTTGGTGCCGATACAGCAGCGGCTTTGGCCGGCGCAGCGGCAGGTGCGGCTTGCTGGGCTGGTGCAGCAGCAGGTGCCGCGCCTTCCACTTCAAACACCATGATCAAAGAACCGGTTTTCACTTTGTCGCCGGTGTTAATTTTGATCTCTTTCACGATGCCCGCGAAGGGTGCCGGAACTTCCATCGAAGCTTTATCACCTTCAACGGTAATCAGTGATTGTTCAGCGGCAACTTTATCGCCCACTTTCACCATCACTTCTGTGACTTCAACTTCATCACCACCAATGTCTGGTACTTCAACATTTTTGGCAGCAGAGGCAGCCGGTGCAGCAGGAGCTGCCGGTGCTGACTCAGTTACCGCAGCGGGTGCCGCTGCACCTGCCACTTCAAATACCATAATCAGAGAACCAGTGCTGACTTTATCACCAGTGTTGATTTTGATCTCTTTAACCGTACCGGCGAATGGCGCAGGCACTTCCATAGAAGCTTTATCGCCCTCTACCGTGATAAGAGATTGTTCAGCCGCAACAGTGTCGCCCACTTTGACCATCACTTCAGTGACTTCAACTTCATCACCGCCGATATCGGGTACTTCAACATTTTTAACAGCCAATGCTGCAGGAGCCGCTGCCGGAGCAGGGGCCGCTGATTTCTCTTCCGCTTTAGCCGGTGCCGCAGCGGCACCTGTTGCTTCGAAGATCATCATTAGTTTGCCGGTTGCAACAGTATCGCCAACCGCAATTTTGATTTCTTTAACCACACCGGCCTGTGGTGAAGGGACTTCCATAGAAGCTTTATCACCTTCAACAGTGATAAGTGATTGCTCAGCTTCAACGGTATCACCCACTTTCACCATAATTTCGGTGACTTCAACTTCATCTGCACCGATGTCCGGTACTTTGATTTCGATAGACATTATTCAGTACCTCTTAAGCCAGACGCGGGTTAACTTTTTCTGGGTTGATGTTGAATTTCTTAATCGCATCAGCGACCACAGAAGCTTCAATTTCACCGCGTTTAGCCAGTTCACCCAGAGCAGCAACCACCACGTAAGAAGCATCAACTTCGAAGTGGTGACGCAGGTTTTCGCGGCTGTCTGAACGACCGAAGCCGTCAGTACCCAGTACGCGATAATCGCTGGCTGGTACGAAAGTACGAACCTGCTCGGCAAACAGTTTCATGTAGTCGGTAGACGCTACCGCTGGTGCTTCATTCATCACCTGAGCGATGTATGGCACACGTGGAGTTTCAGTTGGGTGCAGCATGTTCCAACGCTCACAGTCCTGACCATCACGCGCCAGTTCGGTGAAGGAGGTTACGCTGTAGGTGTCAGAACCTACGCCGTAGTCGTTAGCCAGAATCTGAGCGGCTTCACGCACATGACGCAGGATCGAACCAGAACCCAGCAACTGTACTTTACCGTTCTTACCTTCCAGGGTTTCCAGCTTGTAGATACCTTTACGGATACCTTCTTCTGCGCCCTGTGGCATGGCTGGCATGTGGTAGTTTTCGTTCAGCGTGGTCAGGTAGTAATAGATGTTTTCTTGCGCATCACCGTACATACGCACCAGGCCATCATGCATGATGACAGCAACTTCATACGCATAAGCAGGGTCATAAGAGATACAGTTCGGGATAGTCAGTGACTGAATGTGGCTGTGACCATCTTCATGTTGCAGACCTTCACCGTTCAGCGTGGTACGACCTGAAGTACCACCGATCAAGAAGCCGCGTGCCTGTTGATCACCCGCTGCCCAGCACAGATCGCCAATACGTTGGAAACCGAACATGGAGTAGTAGATATAGAACGGGATCATTGGCAGGTCGTTGGTGCTGTATGACGTCGCAGCAGCCAGCCAGGAAGAAGCAGCACCCAGTTCGTTGATCCCTTCTTGCAGGATCTGGCCTTTTTCGTCTTCTTTGTAATAAGCAACCTGTTCACGGTCTTGCGGGGTGTACTGCTGACCATTCGGGCTGTAAATACCAATCTGACGGAACAGACCTTCCATACCGAAGGTACGCGCTTCATCAGCGATGATTGGAACAATGCGGTCTTTGATAGACTTGTTCTTCAGCATCACGTTCAACGCACGTACGAAGGCGATAGTGGTAGAAATTTCTTTGTTCTGCTCTTCCAGCAAGGAGCTGAAATCTGACAATGCTGGCATTTCCAGCTTTTCAGTGAACTTAGGCATACGAGTTGGCACATAGCCTTCCAGCGCCTGACGACGTTCGTGCAGATACTTGTACTCTTCGGAATCTTTTTCGAAGGTAATGTATGGCAGTTTTTCGATATCAGCATCAGCAACAGGTACGTTGAAACGATCGCGGAAGTGGTGAACCCCTTCCATGTTCATTTTCTTCACCTGGTGGGCGATATTTTTACCTTCAGCTGTTTCGCCCATGCCGTAACCTTTAATGGTGTGGGCCAGGATAACAGTTGGTTTGCCAGTGGTTTCTTGTGCTTTTTTCAGTGCAGCAAAGACTTTCTTCGGATCATGACCGCCACGGTTCAGAGACCAGATCTCGTCGTCGCTCATGTCTTTCACTAATGCAGCAGTTTCTGGGAAACGGCCAAAGAAGTGTTCGCGCACATAAGCGCCGTCTTTGGATTTGAAGGTTTGGTAGTCGCCATCCAGCGTTTCGTTCATCAGTTGGATCAGTTTACCGCTGGTATCTTTCCGCAGCAGCTCATCCCAACGACCACCCCAAATCACTTTCAGAACCTGCCAGCCAGCACCACTGAAGATACCTTCCAGCTCATTAATGATTTTGCCGTTACCGGTAACCGGGCCATCAAGGCGCTGCAAGTTACAGTTGATAACGAAAACCAGGTTATCCAGTTTTTCACGGGTGGCGATGGTGATCGCACCTTTGGATTCTGGCTCATCCATCTCGCCGTCGCCCAGGAAGGCGTATACGGTCTGTGCTGAAGTGTCTTTCAGACCACGGTGAGACAGATATTTCAGGAACTTAGCCTGATAGATGGCACTGATTGGGCCAAGGCCCATAGAGACAGTAGGGAACTGCCAGAATTCAGGCATCAGTTTCGGGTGCGGGTAAGAAGACAAACCTTTACCGTCAACTTCCTGACGGAAGTTATCCATCTGTTCTTGTGTCAAGCGGCCTTCAAGGAAGGCACGTGCGTAAACGCCCGGAGAGATGTGACCCTGGAAGTAAACCAGATCGCCGCCGTCTTTTTGGTTACGAGCACGGAAGAAGTGGTTGAAGCAAACCTCGTAGAAGGTAGCAGAAGATTGGAAGGATGCCATGTGGCCGCCCAAATCCAGATCTTTCTTCGATGCACGCAACACGGTCATCACGGCATTCCAACGGATCGCGGAACGAATACGACGCTCCAGCTCCAGGTTGCCAGGATAAGCCGGTTCTTCTTCTACCGGGATAGTATTGATGTAATCACGGCTGGCTGAACCAGCTGCAACACTCACACCACCTTTACGGGCTTCGCCCAAAACCTGATCAATCAGATACTGAGCACGCTCAACACCCTCTTCACGGATGACCGATTCGATCGCCTGTAGCCAGTCGCGGGTTTCGATCGGATCCACGTCATTATTTAAACGTTCTGACATGGTGGTATTCCTTATCTGTTTCTAATGGTTTATTTGGAGCCTATCTTCCTGTGCTTTAACCCCAGGCTAAAGCACGTGCCCTGGTGAAAACACCGGAAGATAGGCCCATCAGTTTAGTTGCCGCGTTTCGTGCTCAAAATAAGCATATAGAACCGACCCAAATGCAGGATAAGCTCTTAGTCCTTGCGCTGCTGGAGCCGACGCAAAGATCGCTCACGGCGACTGTGCTCCCGACTGAGGTCCAACAGAATTTCCTCGATAAACGCCAAGTGACGGTGTGAGGCTTCGCGAGCTTTCTCTGGCTCACGAGCCACAATCGCCTCAAAAATCCCGGCGCGGTGACTGCTCACCGTTGCCAGCATTTCGCGGCGCGAGTAAAGCAATTCAAAGTTTTGTTTAACATTTTGTTCCAGCATCGGCCCCATGCAACGCAGTAAATGCAGTAACACTACATTATGTGCGGCCTCGGTGACCGCCACTTGATACTGCATAACAGCATCAGCCTCGGCATCCAAATCGCCGCTATCCTGTGCTTGCTGAATAACAGTATGGCATTCACGAATACGTTGTAGATCTTCATCAGTACCGCGCAGTGCAGCATAATAGGCAGCGACACCTTCGAGAGCATGGCGGGTTTCTAACAAGTCGAATTGTGATTCTGGATGGTCGGCCAGCAATTCAGCCAGCGGATCGCTAAAGCTTTGCCACAGATTGGTTTGCACGAAAGTGCCACCACCCTGACGGCGCAATAACAGCCCCTTGGCTTCCAGGCGCTGGATTGCTTCTCGCAGAGAAGGTCGGGAAACATCAAATTGCTTCGCCAACTCGCGCTCAGGCAACAACTTTTCACCCGGGCGTAGCGTCCCTTCCAAGATCAGGTATTCAAGCTGCTGCTCAATGACATCTGATAATTTGGGCTGACGTATTTTGTTGTAGGCCATATTTTTTATTATAAGTCGTGTTGTAAACGCGCTGTAAGCCGTATTGAGTGAATCGTCTCTGCGAGTAGTGCGGAGTCAATTGGTAATACCAATTTCAAAAACGTGACGATAAAGTAACAAAGTATTCACTACCTGTCCATACGGACCTTGACCAAAATCATGAAACCCAGCACATTTTAACAACTTTACTGACAGCGTGATGCAAAGTGATAACGTCTCGTTGGTAATACCATTACCTGACACAAGGGAGTTTTAACTTTTATGAAACGGATATTTAGGCAAGCTGAAGCGTTATAGTTATTTTATTTGTGAATTTAAATACTATTTAAATGAATTTAAATTCACACAAGAACAAGAAAATCCTGTCTATTCCCTCTCTTTCTCCTGAACACTGGTTTGACCATTATAAAAACGGCTAACTGGTGACATTTTGCGCAATAAACGCGTGTTACTGCTTTTTCTGAAAACAACAGCTTGATCACGCATCAACATTTTTATTGGTATTTTGACTAAAAATTAGCCAGATAAAATAAAAAGCAGATGCAATAATTCTCGCCTACCACTATTCTCTTTTAAACGGTAGCCAATGGAACAAATTCCATAAAAAGCCACCGTAAACAAAATAATACAAATAATGTAATCAAAATCTTACGCATAGCACGCGGCAACCATTTTGCCGGTGAATAGTGACAACGACAGAGGATGCAATAATGAGTATTCAACAGGAAGGTGCGGAGCTAAAGCGGGGGCTTAAAAACCGTCACATTCAGCTTATTGCCTTAGGTGGCGCTATTGGTACCGGGCTATTTCTCGGTATCGCGCAGACCATTCAAATGGCGGGGCCTTCAGTGTTACTGGGGTACGCGATTGGCGGTTTTATCGCGTTTCTGATTATGCGCCAGTTAGGGGAAATGGTGGTTGAGGAGCCGGTGGCAGGTTCGTTTAGCCACTTTGCTTATAAATACTGGGGCAATTTTGCCGGTTTTGCTTCCGGCTGGAACTACTGGGTACTGTACGTGTTAGTGGCGATGGCAGAACTCACTGCTGTCGGTATCTACGTACAATATTGGTGGCCGGAGATCCCAACATGGGTTTCTGCCGCAGTATTTTTCCTCGCGATTAATGCCATCAATCTGGCAAACGTGAAAGTATATGGCGAGATGGAGTTCTGGTTTGCCATCATTAAAGTGGTCGCCATTATTGCCATGATCCTATTTGGCGGCTGGTTATTGCTGAGCGGCCAGGGTGGGCCGGAGGCAACAGTCACCAACTTATGGGCGCAAGGCGGCTTCTTCCCCAATGGCATCATGGGGTTAGTGATGGCAATGGCGGTAATTATGTTCTCCTTCGGTGGGCTTGAGTTAGTCGGCATCACCGCAGCGGAAGCCGAAAACCCAGCCCAAAGCATCCCGAAAGCCACCAATCAGGTTATCTATCGTATCCTGTTGTTCTATATCGGTTCTCTGGCAATTTTGCTGTCACTTTACCCGTGGGGCAAAGTCGTCGAAGGCGGCAGCCCGTTTGTGCTGATCTTCCATGCATTGAACAGTAATGTGGTGGCCACGGTATTGAACGTCGTGGTATTGACGGCGGCATTGTCGGTCTACAACAGCTGTGTTTACTGTAATAGCCGTATGCTGTTCGGTTTAGCCAAGCAAGGTAATGGCCCGAAAATGCTGTTGAAAGTCGATGGTCGCGGCGTACCGGTTATTGCCATTGCCGTTTCCGCCTTCGCCACCGCTTTCTGCGTGCTGATTAACTATTTGATTCCGGGGCGCGCGTTTGAATTGCTGATGGCACTGGTGGTATCAGCACTGGTGATCAATTGGGCGATGATTAGCCTGGCACACCTTAAATTCCGTGCGGCGAAAAACCGTCAGGGCGTTATCCCGCAATTCAAAGCATTCTGGTATCCGTTTAGTAACTACCTGTGTTTACTATTCCTAACCGGTATTTTGGTGATTATGTATCTGACGCCGGGTATCCAGATTTCAGTACTGTTGATTCCGGTATGGGTAGTGGTGTTGGCGCTGGGTTATGGGGTTAAACAGAAAAATAAGTGTTAATTAAATTTATTGACTCATAAAAAAACAGGGCGGTAGTTTTCACTACTGCCCTGTTTTATAACTCCTGACGAATCTCATCTCTGGTGAGGTCAGACCATTGATTATAAACTCAGCATTTTATCTAGTAATTTATAATCCTACTTACGCTCTACCTTAGCCTCAACAAAACTTTCCTTGTATCGTCCTTCTCCCTCCCAATAGACCTCACCAGCATTATACATTGTCGTTTTACCGAGATAATCCACATCCAAGACTAACTCTACTAAATCATTATGAGAAAGAAAACAATCTGTATGTAATGTTTCAGGAACACCACTTGAGCCAGGTTCACTCTTCTCATTAAAGGTCTTAAGTATATTCCTAATAGCAATAACTCTAGGAGAGATATATGTACTCTTAACTTTATCAATACGTAGTTTAACTTCCATCCCTTCGATCAATTCATTATTACCAAGATCAATACCAACATCCCAGTTCATATTAACGTGGTGCTCTGCGTTCCACAGTAGCTTTGACAACCTACAATCGCCAACTGATTTGCCTTTATGGTATATGCTATACCCTGACCTGAAACGCACTTTATTCCAGATTTCATCTGGATAAAGCCTTTTCACATCAATGACTTTAGTTTTTTCTTGGGAGCTTAAGCCAGATATACCTTCGGTTTTGACGACAAATCGTCCCCGCTTGCCTACCAAATTTTTAACTCTAATATCTTCAATTGTTGTAGAGCCAGAAGCTAAGTTAGATGTAGATTCTTTTTCAAACAGTTTATTCCCTGAATTCTCCTCAATAAATTGCACGACAACTTTCTGAGGGCCTTCAAACTTACCGGAACCTGACACTCTCCAATTAACCACCATCTGGTCACCTTTAAATGCAGGTTTCCATTCTGAGGAGTTAGAGCTAGATATACCTTTACTGACTATATTGGTACTACTTATGGATATACTAGGTTTTTTATAGACTTCTGCTAAGTATTTAGCACTATTTTCCAAATAGAAATCATTTTTATCTATTTCTATTTTAATATCCGTTTCACCAGCTGAAACGCGATTTATACGGCCATATGAATCGATGTTCATAACACTTGGATTACTTGAACTCCAGCGTACAGCGCGAGTTGGTAAATCACTTGGTAAATTTAATGATTGGACATTACTTGGTTGGCTATCTACCGAGTATTGCTTCAACGATTGACTAAAATTCAACACTAAATTTGCCTTGTTAATATTTAATACATACTCCGCCTCACTGGCTTTAAATTGATCTGTCTGTTCTGTTGTCGCTTTAATCAGCGTATCACCAGCTTTCAACAATGTAATGCTGCCACTGGAATCAACTTTAGCGACATCCAACGCAGAACTGCTCCACTTAAGCTGAGGCTGAGAGCTTACCCAATCAGAGTTACCCACATTAGGTTGTTCTTTTGTAACAGCCTGTCCCCAAGTTGTGCTACTAACCCGTTTAGCAAAGGCAAGTTTAGGATCAGCCCGTTCAACCTCAAGTTGATAACTGGCAATGCCCACGGCATAGGTACTATCTGCCAATGTCATCGCTGAAATCTCCACTATGCCCGCTTTGAGCAATTCAATCTCACCGGTAGTGGGATTAACTTTGGCGACATCCGAATTACCACTGCTCCAGTGTACGGTAACCCCTTTAGGTAAGCCCTTTAGCAACTGTTTTGGCTGTAGTGCTCTTGTAAAGACTCTCGCCACGTTTTTATTATCAAAACTCAACTGCGGAATAATATTCCCCACCAGCAGTTGCGGCTGCTGAGTCAAATTAACACCGTTAATGCTGGCAATTATTTGAGTATTACCCTTGGCGGTTGCGCTAACCTCAGTGCTATACGTGCCATCACCATTATCTTTCATTGGATCAGCAGTGAACTTTATGCCTTTCAGGTTATTACTGTCAGTTAGCTTAACAATCTGGCCGATTAATAAGTTACCAAACTTATCTTTTAGCGTGGCGGTTAACTTAGCCTTAGTGCTGCCACTGGCATCAATGCTGGTCACATCTCCCACAAAATCAGATTGTGCTGGATCGATGTCCCCTGCGGTGCTGTTGACATCTGCTGCCGCTTTAACCTGTTGGCGAACCTGCGCCTCCATTTTATATGTGCCCAGAATGCTGGCTCTGAGTTTGGTTTCTGCAACACCGGTTTTCCCAGTGTAGCTCTGGCCTTGATACTGGCCTCCGCCCTGCGCCAAACGCCAACTAACCGCGATATTCTCCAACAGATTATTATTAGCATCCACTACCTTAGCGGTATAGGTCACTGTATCCACATTATCGGCTTTAAATGTAATGCTGCTTGATTTCACCCACTCTAATTTAGCCGTGGTTGCATCCCCCTTCAGCACCATATCTACCTTAGCTGACAAAGGCTTGCCCGCCACAGAGACGGTCACTGTATGATTACCGGCTTTAGTACCTTTCATCTTGACCAGATAACCGTCACCGGATGGGTTAGCAGTGGTTTCGATTTTCAAGCCATGTTCCCCACTTTTTGGTGATGTGGTTATCTGGTTTGCCAGATTAGGTAACGGATTGCCTTTGCTATCACGGATATCAACCTGAATAGTGGCAATATCGAGATTATCGGCAGTGATATTACCTTGCAGTAACTGCATGCTGGATTTGCTGATGTCCACTCCGCCACTGATAAATTTAACTGCCGTAGCCTGCAAACTGTTATTGCCTACCGCCGCAGTGACCAGAGCATCACCAACCAAATCACGGCTGATTTCAACTTCTGCCACGCCAGCACGGTTGGTTAGGCTAATCAACTTGCCACTCATCAGAGTGTCGCGGTTGACTGACCAATGCACCGGAATACCGGCACCCAGCAGGTTATCGTTAGCATCTTTGAGGGTCGCCTGATAAGTGACTTTATTACCCACCGTAACAGGCCCAGCCTGCAACGATTCCACTTGCGCAATTTTGGCAGTAAGCACATCAGCAATCACTTTCAGCTTCTGTTTAGCTAACTCAGTACCATCCAACTGAGTAACAATTTCACCGTCACCCGCTTTAGTACCAGTGATAGTGGCGCTATAGACCCCTGTAGACACTTCAGTAAATGCCGTTGGCAATTTCAAACCGGGGAAATTAGCCGCAGTGACTTTAATCTTCCCACCTTGACCGGTTAATGGATTGCCGTTGATATCATTGACTTTAACCGTCAGTTTGGTGGTGGTAACACCATCCGCTACCAGATCCACAGAGGAGAAACTAGTGGATGAGTGAGCAATGGAAATGCCACCAGCGGTAAAGGTTACTGGTGCTGCATCCATCTGACTGGTGCTACTGACAATCGCGGTAACTGTCGCATTACCGGTTTGTTTGCTGGTCAGGGTGACAGTTGCCTTACCCGATGCATTGGTTCTGGTCATTACCGCTATGTTACCCAAACTGGTTATCCAGGCCACTGAAACATCAGCAAGGCTTGCGTTACCCTTAGCATCTACCACGGTGGCGGTATAAGTAATACTGGCAGTGCCATCAGCAGCCGCTTTTTTGATATCCGATGTGACCGATTTCAATGTGGCGGTTTTATTATCAGCCTGTAGGGTTAGCGTTTGTATTTTGCTTACATTGCTTCCCTTAACTGTGGTGGTCAAATCTACTGCACCTTCCTTCATACCAGTGATAGTGGCTTGATAAACCCCTTTTGCTGTTGTTTCACTAATGGTGCCTACGTTCACATGATCAGCTACTGACTGAGTGATATTGATCTTCGACGCCAGGCCCGAAACTGGGTTGTGGTTGGCATCACGCAGCGTAAATCTCAACGTAGCAGTTTGTTTACCATCGGAAATGATCACATTCGGTTGTAACAACAGCTCTGCGTTGCTGGCCACCGGTGTTATCGCGACAAACTCAGCCTCACCAATGTTTTCCTTCTTAATTTTTGCATTATCGCCTTCGGTTAGCGCGACTGAAACCTCAACCTTACCCACCTGCGTACCGGTGATAGTTTGGCTACTTTGACCATTGATATCGGTGGTAGTGATCTGGCTGGCAATCTTATTAATATTACTGTCCCAGCTTAGAGTCATCCCACCCACTGGGTTGCCATTGGCATCTACCACGGTCGTCACATAACTGACAGAACTGGAACCATCAGGTGCCGGTTTATTGTCACCTTTCACTTCCACGGTTTTAATCACCGCAGTCTTACGATCGGCTTCAAAGGTAATGGCATCAGCAATAGCCGTGGCGGCATTGCCAAGTGTCGCGCGAATCTGCGTCTTGCCAGCCTTCACAGAACCAATATTGACAGTGGCCTTACCCTGTTCATCCGTTTGACTGGAGGCAGGTTCAATTTTAACCGGATGCCCGTTCTCGGCTTTCCAGCTTATCGCTTCCGCCTTCACCGGGTTGTTATTGGCATCAACTACTGTAACGCTATAAGTCACCTTGTCTTTATCATTAGCAACGAAATCGCGTTGAGTCATTGGTGCTAAAGTGATTTTTGCGGTACTGCGGTTAGCAGTAAACTCAACCTGGGTAGGCGATGTGTTTTTATTACCATTAACCGAGGCCTTAACCGTGGCAAAACCCGCCTTAATACTGGCAAGCACCACTGTAGCTTCACCCTGACTATTAGTGCTAGTCATTGTGGTCGTCGGCTGTGCTGGAACAAACTCGCCCAGGTTGGTTTCCCACAGCACCGGACTGTTCGCCACAACGTGGCCGTTTTTGTCTTTTACCACCACTTTGTAAATCACCTGCGACTGACCATCGGCGATAAGAGTCTTAACACTTGGCGCTGACCAGGCAGAGATGTTGGCAGTGACAGTGTCAGCAGTGAAGCTCAGCTTTTCACTGGCCTGATTAACTAACAGATTGTTTTTCACGACCTGCGCGTTAAGGGTGATATCACCCACATCAGTGCTGGTAAGAGTAATTTGTGTCTCACCCAAATCGTTGGTTTGAGTTTTTCCGGTTGCGGGACTGAACGTCACCTTATGGCTGGCTGCATCCCATTCAATTTCTTCATTTTTAATCGGGTTGCCGTTGGCATCGAGAATTTTGGCATTGAGAGTAATGCTATCTATGCCATTGGCCGCTGCGCTGTTTTTGCTCACAGGAAGTAACGTAATCTTGCCGCTTTGACGATCAGCAACAAAGACCACCTTACCTGCGTTATAGGGCTTGCCGCCGACAGTCGCCGTGACTTTGGCCGTTTCTGCCTTGGTGCTCACCAGCTCAATAAAGGTTTCGCCGTTAGTGTCGGTTGTTGTGCTGCTGCCCTGAACAAAGGAGCCGATATTGCTCGACCATTCCACCGCGGCACCAGGGACAACATTGCCCTGCTTGTCGGTAACCTTCAGTTTATAAACCGCTTTACTGGTGCCATCAGCCACCACTGGTGTGGCCGCAACAGTAAAGTCATTGGCCTTCACCGTCATGGTGCTGTTATCTGCTTTTATTTCAATCGCACCCGCTTGAACCGGGGCCTCAGTGCCTACCTGCACTGTAATATTGGCAGTTCCGGTAACGGTTGAACTGAAATTGTTTTCTGCAATACCGTGCTCGTTAGTGATACTGATGGCATGTTCAAGGCCCGGCGACTTTAAATCGCTGACCCACTTAACTTCAACGCCCGGCACCGGATGGCCCAGTGCGTCAGTCACTAACACTTCAAGTTTGGTTTTATCGGTCGCATTGGTAGTAATTGATGGCGTCGAAATAGTCACCGCCGAGCTATCAGTAATAGTCGCCGTCGTTTTATCGGCTGATTGGGTAAGAATAATTGGGTTTAGTTGAACCCCACGCACAGTTGGGGTAATTTCAAAACGCCCAGTCAGGAAACCACTGGTAATAGAAGCCTCATAAACACCGCTCTGAACTTCCTGCACATCATCAATAACCAAAGGCTGTAGCAAAGTTCTGGCTTTAAATACTCGGCCAGAAGAATCCCGTATCGCAAATGTCATTTGACCTGACGCGCCACTGACCGCCTGACCAGCATCGGTATTTAATTTCAATTGAATGATACTGCGGCTGGTCCCATTAGCTGGCAAGGTGGCCGGATTCAAAGAAATAGTACTGTTAATACGATTAATATTGACGCCGGTAACATAAATATTGGTGGAGCTGGAAGTGGAGTAATTCCCTTTTTTATCAATCGCACGCCCGCTTAATACATAGGCATTCGCCGCACCATCAATATAGGGTGGCATAGCGACGTGATAGGCCAAATTACCCACATTGCTAACTTGCCCACCGGCCTTAATCACATCGGCAGCATCCCACTCGATACGATCTAATCCATGACGGGCATTAAAAGTATAATTTATCGGTACAACTTGTTTTTCTTTACCGCTGACTTTTTCCGGTAAATTTAATGTCACCACCTGCTGCTTACGGTATTCCAGTACAATATTGTTATTGCGATCGACCAAATCCATGCGGCTACCGGCCAGAGTCCGGGTCGCTTGCACCGCTGCGGGATCTATCTGCTGCGGCCAAGGGGTATTAATTTCGTAATTGACGGCAACATTCACTCCAGTTTTCTTTTTACCGCCGTTACCAATAGTATGGTCAAGACCTAAACTTACCAGTGGGATCGGGGTATAGCTGACACCAGCAGTTAATGCCGATGGGTTTTTCTGCCGTTCGTTAATGCCAAACAAGGCGACTTCATCACCGAAGTATTGCTCATACATTAACTTCCCGCCTAACTGCGGGTAATGAGGTAAATAGGCTTCGGTACGAATGTCGTAACCATTAGCCGCACGCTCGTCATAATCTTCCAGTCGAGCAGAATTTTTCCACCCGCCCAAACGATGATAACTATTGGCTGACAGCTTAAGGTAATCCCGCGCTAATTCACCGCCAAATCCTACGCGCCGATGGGCATTACCGGATATTTGTTGGTCAAAGAAAATGTTATAACCGAACATCCAGTCAGACACATAATGGCGTTGCCCCAACCCAATATTCATAATATTGCGTTGGTCAATACGACGAAAACCAAACTGGCTGAAGGCTAACTTATCAGGTTGATCATAGAGAGGGATAAATAAATCTATTTCTGAGCCACTGAAATCATTCTTATCATCAGTCTGTAATTTAACTTGGGCCTGACCAATATGGCCTAACCATTCCTCGACCGTTTTCGCCGTAGACGATAACAACATCCCCTTGGCTAAACGAGAGAATGCATCGACACGGTTCTCGCTGCTCAACGAATTCCCTACCTGGGACAAATGAGAAGCAACCAAAGAGGCTTGCTGGGTGGCCCGTTGCTCTTCTTCCTGATTAGGAACATAAACCACCGCACCGTATTTGACTGCGTCAAACGCACTGCGATTGTTATATAAATTGATATTTAACGCCCAAAGCTCATCAACAGATAAGCCATAGCTTGCTGCAACTGACTCCAGAGTGTCAGTTGGGGTGAGCGTATGGAGTTGCTTAAAAAGCACTGTTTTCTTCGTGATATCACTGTTCGCCTGAGTGCTAAAACTCATCGAATACAGTGGAAGCGTACCCAATAATATTTGTAAAATTATTTGCGTGTAGGCAATGGCTTTCTTCATGAAGCCAGCACACAAGTAACGTTCTATGCCTTTAAAAATTGAACCCATTATAAAATTCCTGATTTGTTACCGGCATAATCGACTCGCATTAATTCAAAGGGGTTTGAAACATAAACACAGATGACAATAAGTTGAGTAATGCATGAAGAAATAAGCCAATAGAAATTGATCAGGCGGATAATAAAGCGAAGAATGAAATGATAAAAAGGAATAACTCGGAATTTAATCGGACTAATAATAAATGATAGAAATAATGGGATTTTATTTTAATTCAGAGATTTTCCAAAAAGAAAAAATATAACTCAGCCAAACTAGATATCAGATAAGCTTCACAGAAAAACACAATAAATCAAAATTAACCAATTGATTTATAACAATAAAAAACAAATATGAATTGGTTTTTTATTGGTAAGATAAAGTGGAGATAATTCCTAACAGGAAGTTATCTTAAAAAAGGGCTGATAAATAATTATCCAGCCCCACTCATTAAACCAACGCATTATTAACTAAACTAACGCACCATAAATAGTCAGTAAAGCAACAACCACAATGACGGCCACCGTGACTTTTCGCGCTAAAGACACCGCCGATCTGGGTGTCTGCACCGGATCTAAATGAGGCTCTCGTGCCAAAGAATACTGTGCTAATTGAGTCAACACTTGGTACTGCGAGGAACGAAAGTCACCCAATGAAGCAAACCAAGCGGGTAAGGCTCTTTCCCCATGCCCCAATAATGCATAGGCAACCCCGACTAACCGCACCGGTATCCAGTCAAGCCAATGCAAAATGCGATCAATGCCAGATTGTGAGCGCTGTAAAGGAGTATGATGACGCGCCAACCAAGTTTGATACCCACGTAACATCGCATACCCTGCTAATGCCACGGGGCCATAGCTAACACAAACGACGAACCAGAAGATCGGCGCTAAATAGTAACGGAAGTTTATCCATAACAATGCATTTTGCAGAGATTCCAGCCGAGCTTTTTCACCACTATCCATCGGTAAGCCATGAATAAGTGCCAACTCCTCAGCCATTTTATCCGTAGCATGAGCATCATTTTGACGTGCAGCTTTCAAATAGGCGCGGTAATGTTTACGTATTCCACCCGCACCAATACACAGCAGGCAAATTAGTATCCAGATAAGCAAAAGGGGTAAACCAAACATGATGTTTTGCACTAGCCGCAAAACCAGCCCTACCAGCACCATCCACACAGCGGTCAGTAAAATTGTTTGTACCAACGAAAAGTGGCGTAAACGCGTAAATACCACTTCAAGGCGATGATCTAGTTGCCAATGTTCGCCCAGTTTAAACAAGCGCTCCCATGCTAGCACCAGCAACAGCGTAAACAGTGTCATTAGCTCTTACTCTCCCTTTGTACTTAACCCGCCCACAAACAGGGCATACGCCTCCCGGCATGCATAAACGACTCTATCAGACGAGGTGACAATCTAATTCGTGCTCGACCATGAACCTCTGGTTAATACTGCATGACTTCCGTATTACGATGGTAAAGATGACTTCGCTAAACTCTGTTGATACAACGCCCAGTCAAAAGCAGGGCCTGGGTCAGTCTTGCGCCCCGGCGCAATATCGCTGTGGCCTACAACCTGCTCTGCGGTTATCGGATAATGGGCAAATAACAGAGCACTTACCTCAGACAGGCTACGATATTGTGCGGCGGTAAACGGTAACACATCCGTCCCTTCCAACTCGATCCCAATGGAAAAATCGTTACACCGCTCACGTCCGGCAAAAACAGATACTCCAGCATGCCAGGCACGTTTATCAAATGGAACATATTGAATAATTTCACCATCCCGGCGGATAAGGCAATGAGCTGACACCCGCAGATGAACAATATCGGCAAAATAAGGATGTTCATCAGGATTAAGGGTGCCAGTAAACAGTTGATCTATATACGGGCCGCCAAACTCACCAGGAGGCAAACTAATATTATGAATCACCAGCAGAGAAGGAGCTTCACCTTCTGGCCGCTGGTCGCAATGAGGGGAAACGACCCGTTTGACCCCATAAATCCAGCCATTATCTAACTGCCAGTTATTTTCTAACTGCATAGTTTACCTAAGCCCCCTAACCTAAATAGTACACTGCAACCGGCTCTTTTATGGCACTTCTGCCAGCAACAGAGTAGCATGTTTGGACAACTATCTATCCGCCATTTCGGAGTTTTCTATGCCGACCCGCAGCTATAATGCCGACAGCCGCCGCGCCGAGCTATTGGAACGAATTCAACGCGATATCCCTTCAACTGTTGCTCAAGCCTTGAGTGAAGACCTGGGTGGCGAAGTCAACGCCGACCGCGACCTCACCGCGCAATTACTGCCAGCAAGTAAGCAGGCAGAGGCAACCATCATTACCCGTGAAGCGGGTGTTTTTTGTGGTGAACGCTGGTTGAATGAAGTGTTTATTCAACTTGGTGCCCAAGTGTCGGTCACATGGGAAGTTAACGATGGCGACAAACTGGTTGCTGATCAGGTTCTTTGCCATCTGACTGGCCCCGCCCGCATTTTGCTGACAGGTGAACGCACCGCACTAAACTTCCTGCAAACTTTATCGGGCGTAGCAACTGAAGTAAGCCGCTATGTGGCCGCACTCGCTGGCTTGAAGACCCAATTGCTTGATACCCGAAAAACAGTGCCTGGGCTGCGTACTGCCTTGAAATATGCCGTCCTCTGCGGGGGTGGTAATAACCATCGGCTTGGCTTATCTGATGCTTTCCTTATTAAGGAAAATCATATTATCGCAGCTGGTTCAATTAAAGAGGCCGTTGCCAAAGCATTTTGGATACATGCCGATGTTCCTATCGAGGTTGAAGTTGAATCCCTTGATGAACTACAACAAGCCCTGGAAGCAGGTGCTGACATCATCATGTTAGATAACTTCACTATTCCAATGATGCGTGAAGCGGTAAACATGCGCGATGAACTTGCCAAAACTCAGAGCAGCGCGCAACTGGAGGTTTCCGGCAATGTCACACTGGAAACCCTACGCAGCTATGCTGAAACAGGTATTGATTTCATTTCAGTCGGGGCGCTGACCAAACATATTACTGCCTTGGACCTTTCCATGCGTTTTAAATAATCCTACCAAATTATTTTCGGCGGATGGCTCGTAATAGCAGGCCCTTATTCTGTTTTGCGAGCACCGCCGAAATTATCTGTGATTCAGTTGCAACAAGCTAAATATCCGACAGCACGCTTCGCAAAACCCTCAATCCCCTCTTGTTAACATTCATTCAAAAAGTGCACTCTGCCCACGTTTTCTCACACACATGGAGAGTGTCAAATGACTAATCAACGCGGTTTTACATTAATTGAATTGATGGTTGCGATCGCCATCATTGCGGTTCTCAGTGGTATAGGTATTCCGTCTTATCAACGCTACATCCAAAAAGCAGCCCTCACCGACATGTTGCAAGCTATGGTTCCCTACAAAATGGCGGTGGAACTTTGCGCACTGGAACATGCCAGCCTTGATAGCTGTAATGGAGGGAGTCACGGTATACCGGCGGGAGAATCATCGCGCTATGTCAGCGCAACCACTATAGATAAAGGCGTCATTACATTTACTGGCCAGCAAACACTTGCCAATCTAACTTTGGCTATGTCACCCACCCTAAATAATAGTGGAAATATAGTCTGGGCAAGAACATGTACCGCAACAAATAACAGCATTGCTGAAAACTGTAAGACCGTATTCCGTTTCAATGATAAGGTCTAATCAAATGACCGAACTCATGGAATGTCCACACGAGACAATAAATGATGAATTACACACCATTTGCCGCCGTTATAGATCAATAGCCTTAAAACTTGATGGCCAGAGCCTGACCATAGCTTCGTCTCACCCAGTCAATGAGGCGTTGCTAACTGCACTGCGTTTTGCGTGTGGCCGTAAAATCAAGGTGGAATACTGGCCGGAGGCCAGAATTGAGCAATCACTCAATTTGAGCCCATCAACGCAACAGCACTTAGAAACTAACGTACCTATAAAGGGGGCTGATGACACATTACTTGATAATGAAAACGATACACCTGTTATTCAATTTATAACGCAGACACTCAGGTTGGCGATTCAGAAACGTGCATCAGATATCCATTTTGAACCTTATCAATATCACTACCGCATTCGTCTAAGAATTGATGGCGTATTACATGAATCCCCATCGCCTACAGTTGAGCTATCTCGTCGTATTAGCAGTTGCCTGAAGGTTATGTCTAAACTGAATATTGCGGAAAAACGGTTAGCGCAAGATGGTCAGTTAGCACTGATATTAGACGGTATTCGCTACTCAATGAGAATAGCGACCCTCCCCGTGCAATATGGTGAAAAAGTCGTGCTGCGAATTCTCAATATGAAGCAGCAGCCTACTCTGGAAAAACTGGGACTTACAACAGTGGCCCACCAGCAATTAACTCAAGCGCTATCAGCGCCTCAGGGGTTGGTTCTGGTTACTGGGCCAACAGGAAGTGGTAAGACAGTAACTCTCTATTGCAGCCTGGAGCAGCTCAATCAGGGACAAATAAACATCTGTAGCGTTGAAGATCCTATTGAGATCCAGGTTGACGGTATAAATCAAACACAGACCAACAGTAAAATTGGGCTGGATTTTTCTAATGTATTGCGTGCCATGCTGCGTCAGGATCCTGATGTCATTATGCTCGGTGAGATTCGTGATAATGAAACCGCAGAAATAGCAGTTAAAGCAGCACTAACGGGGCATCTGGTTCTCTCAACCTTGCATACCAACTCCACAGCTGAAACACTGATACGCCTGACACACATGGGCGTAGAGCGTCACTTAATTGCTTCCAGCCTAATATTAGTTATCGCCCAACGATTAGTCCGAAAATTGTGCCTGCATTGTCGTCAGGCGTCATCAGTCCCTTTCCTGACACCACCAGATATATGGGCAAGTCCACTGCAACATTATCTTGCCGTTGGTTGTGAACATTGCTGTGCCGGATATTATGGTCGAACGGGAATTTACGAAATGTTAAATGTCACCCCGCCAATCCAACAAGCTTTACTTAATAATGTCAGCCCAGCAGAACTCACCAGGATTGCGCAAGAACAAAAACAAGTCACATTACTTTCGGCGGGTCTGGCATTGGTCGAAAACGGTATAACCACTCTCAGAGAAATTAATCGTGTTGTGGGGCTGCAAATACAAGTTGAGGCAATACCGTGAGCTATCAGCGCTTATTTTATTGGAGAGCAATTAATACTGCGGGGCAATTACAGACAGGAGCATTACTGACGACGGAGAGAAATACTGTCTATGAATATATGCGCCATAATGGGCTACAACCACTGGGTGTTAAGGGTGGAAAAAGATTATCGATTAGCTATTGGCGCGGTGAACGTCTGATTGCCATCACTCGCCAATTAGCAACATTATTACAAGCGGGCCTACCTTTAGTGAATTGTTTGCAATTGCTGGCACAAGAAATAGATGCCTTACCCTGGCAGTGCTTATTACAGGAAATAAGTCAGCAAGTATCACAGGGGCAGTCATTATCAGAGGCAATGGCCCATTACCCTCATACTTTCCCTCAATTATATCCCCCCGTGATTGCAATGGGGGAGTTGACGGGTAATCTTGAGCAATGCTGCGTACAATTGGTCCTACACCAGGAACGGCAACAAAAACTGCAAAAAAAAGTCATTAAAGCACTTAAATATCCAGTATTTGTCTGTATTGTTGCGCTGGTTGTCAGTACTGTCATGTTGGTTTTGGTTCTGCCCGAATTTGCACAAATATACCAATCGTTCGATACACCATTACCCGTGCTAACTGCCACACTTCTATTTATGTCCGCATTTCTTACTGCATATGGGCCATACTTAATCGCATTATTAACCTTATTTTGTATTAGTTATATATATCTACGGCGACATCAGACTCACTGCCAACAATGGGAACAGAAACTTCTATTACGTATTCCATTAGTATCAGCATTGATTCGTGGCAGTTGCCTTAGTCAAATTTTTCAAACTCTGGCTATCACTCAGCACGCAGGGTTACCCCTAACCTCCGGATTAGATGCGGCACTCCGTTCCATCAATAATGACACTTATCAGCAAGCATTGAGGAGTATTCAAAAACAAATCAAGCAAGGGATTCCACTGCATATCGCCATCACCCAGCACCCTCTATTCCCCCCATTATGCCAACAAATGGTTCGTGTGGGCGAGGAGTCTGGTGCTCTGGATGTGCTACTAGAGAAACTGGCAGGTTGGCAGCAACAGCAAACACAGGATTTGGCCGACAATCTCACGCAAATGCTGGAGCCACTTTTGATGTTAATTATTGGCAGTATTGTTGGGGTACTGGTAATCGCGATGTATTTACCGATATTCCAGCTAGGGGATGTTATCGGGTAAATAATGTTATTAGAGGAGGGCTATCCGGTGGGATTTTATTGAAAAGAGGCGTAGTTCAACTCCTCAGACTGCTGACAAACCCCAACGACTCGATCTTGCAAGGTGAGGACAGGTAGAAGAGTAAAGCGTCCGCGCCAGGGATGGCGCGGGTCGAGTCCCCAGGGAGGGGTTTACGGCGTCTTTACGATCTGCCTGTTTTCACCGTTACGGGCACTTTGTCATTAACCTCAGGCGTAGTTCAACGCCTCTTTTCATCTCAATCACAGGCTCGTGATTGCTAACTTTATCAGAGTACAACTTACTCTCGAAAACCCAATATCAGTTACTGCCAAACACACGGTTTTCTTGCTCTGCTACGCGAATAAAAGTGGTGCGTTTAGTCAGTTCTTTTAAATGTGATGCACCCACATAGGTACAAGCGGAACGCAAACCGCCCATAATGTCGCGAACGGTGTTATCAACGGATCCACGTAATGGCAATTTAACCGTCTTACCTTCCGCCGCGCGGTACTCAGCAACACCACCAACATGGCGTTTCATGGCTGACTCTGAACTCATACCGTAGAACAGCATAAACTTCTCGCCATTCTCTTCAACAACTCGGCCTTCGCACTCATCATGCCCAGCTAGCATGCCGCCCAACATGACAAAGTCAGCACCACCACCGAAAGCTTTCGCAACATCACCCGGCACGGAACAACCGCCATCACTAACAATCTGTCCGCCCAAACCGTGTGCTGCATCAGCGCACTCAATAACCGCCGACAACTGCGGATAACCAACGTCTGTTTTCACGCGAGTGGTGCAAACCGAACCTGGGCCAATCCCAACTTTAACAATATCAGCGCCCGACAGAATAAGTTCTTCTACCATCTCACCAGTCACCACATTGCCCGCACAAATAACTTTATCTGGGCATGCTTCGCGAGCTTTTTGTAAGAAGGAAACAAAATGCTCGGAATAACCGTTAGCCACATCAATACAGATAAATTTCAAGGCAGGTGATAACGCCAAAATTTGTTTCATCTTGTCGAAATCAGCAGAAGATGTCCCGGTAGAGACCATGACATGACGTAAGACTGATTCAGGAACTCGTTTCACAAATTCGCCCCACTGCTCAACAGTGTAGTGTTTGTGAACTGCGGTCAAAACATCGAATGAGGCTAGAACTTCTGCCATGCGGAAGGTGCCAACAGTATCCATATTAGCAGCGATGATAGGTACACCAGACCAATTCCAACCTGAATGTTTGAAGGTAAACTGGCGTTCCAATTCGACTTCAGAGCGACTTTTCAGTGTTGAACGTTTAGGGCGGATTAACACATCTTTAAAGCCTAGTTTCAAACCTTCTTCAATACGCATGGCTAATTATTCCTGGTTATTGGCGATAGATCGCAAAATGTGATCGGGCGTAAATCACGCCATCCCAGTGAAGCTATCATACGCATGAATAATTCTACGGCAAGACTGCGAATCCACCTTTATTTGCGCTACAATCCCACAAATTACCTGAAGAGTCTCAATCCCGCAGTTATCCTCGTACTCACTTCACTTATTTTTCCACGTAGCGCAAACAGAATGCACACCTTGCTATGCCTTGGCACCTGCTTTCAGATACAATTCGGCCACTCACTAACTGTATGCAAGGCTAGGCAATGACCTATATTGTGGCTCTCACTGGTGGAATTGGCAGTGGTAAAAGCACAGTCGCAAATGCATTCGCCAATCTCGGTGTCCCTCTGGTTGATGCTGATATTATTGCTCGTCAGGTGGTTGAGCCCGGCACGCGGGCATTAATGGAAATCGCCTCCCGCTATGGGGAAAATATCTTGCACACAGATGGCACATTGAATCGTGCAGCATTACGCGAGAAAATTTTCAGTGAGCCGCAGGAAAAAGCGTGGTTAAATTCATTGTTGCATCCACTGATCCAACAGGAAACCCAGAGCCAGCTCGCCAATATTGATGAGCCCTATGTACTTTGGGTTGTCCCCTTGTTGGTTGAAAATGGTTTACATCGCCGTGCTAATCGTGTGTTAGTGGTAGATGTGGCACCTGAAATACAACTCGCTCGAACAATGGCGAGAGATGGTATTACCCGCCAACAGGCAGAAGATATTTTAGCTTCACAGGTTTCGCGGCAACAGCGGCTAGCCTGTGCTGATGACATTATTGACAATAGCGGCGATCCCATAGTTATCGCCCCGCAAGTTACTTTATTACACCAGCAGTATTTAAAATTGGCAGCTGCGGCCCAACAGGATCTACATAGATGAGTGACCTCACCTCAACAATACTTTTTGAACACCCGCTCAATGAAAAAATGCGTACCTGGCTAAGAATGGAGTTTTTACTACAACAATTAGAAAGCCAGCGTACGTTAGATAATATTGCCAGTGCATTAACGTTTTTCCGCACAGCATCTGATTTAATTGATGTTCTGGAGCGCGGTGAAGTTCGTACTGATTTGCTTAAAGAATTAGAGCGCCAACAACAGAAGTTACAACTATGGGCAGATATGCCCGGTGTTGATATGTCGCTGGTGGATTCCTTGCGTAGTCAGTTAAAAAGCCGGGCTTCAGTATTGATGTCAGCACCGCGCATCGGGCAGTCGCTAAAAGAAGATCGCTTAATCAGCGTTGTTCGCCAGCGCCTGAGTATCCCAGGTGGCTGCTGTAGTTTCGACTTACCCACTTTGCACACCTGGCTGCATCAGCCTCAGGAACAACGCAATCAGCACATCGATAAGTTGCTCACAAGCCTGACCCCGCTCAATCAGTCGCTAACTATTATTTTAAATTTAATTCGCCAATCCGGCCCTCTGCGGGCACAAATCAGCTTAAATGGTTTCTTCCAGGACAATGCCGAAGGGGCTGATTTACTGAGATTACGCCTGCCGCTAGACCCGCAGTTGTATCCACAGATTTCCGGTCATAAAACCAGATATGCAATTCGCTTCTTACCACTCGATAGTGAAAATGGTACCGTGCCAGCACGTTTATCGTTTGAATTAGCCTGCTGCTGAGTTTGTAATTAGTCGCTGGCATTGGATAGATTTTAGGAGAAAACATGGAAACCGAAGTCATCGAGGTCAACTGTCCGACCTGCGGCAAGATTGTTATCTGGGGTGAACAAAGCCCTTATCGCCCATTCTGCTGCAAGCGTTGCCAGCTGATTGATTTAGGTGAGTGGGCCGACGAAGAAAAACGCATTTCCAGTAATGGTGAGCTATCTGACAGTGATGAATGGAGCGAGGAAGACCCTCTTCAACACTAGCAGTCGCAGCCTGGCCAAATGGAGCAAACGGATATTTTGCTCCATCTAACTTATCTTAATGCCCCATCGGCCTATGCTGTAAGTAATTCAATAATGGCTGCATTGGCGGGTGGGAACTCTTCAGCCAACAAGTCAGATTGTTTCACCCAGCGCATCGGCTGGCCTTCGCGACCAAAGGGCTCACCATCCCATGCTTCAACCATATAAAAACTTAATGTTACGATGCGATCGGTAAATGTGTGCTCTAACACTTTAAGCAAAACCGCCTCTTTCACCGCAATTCCTGTTTCTTCCAATAGCTCACGTTTTAATGCAACTTCTGGTGTTTCACCCTGCTCAATTTTGCCGCCGGGAAATTCCCAAAATCCAGCCATATGAGAATCAGCAGCGCGCTGGGTAATAAAAATTTCTTGCTGGGAATTACGGATAATCCCAACTGCAATTTGTAAGTGTTTCAATTATTTTCTCCTGTCAGAGCATCAATGTTGGCTTGAGCACTCTTCCAGTTCACTCGTACTAAAAAGATAAGCAAAATAAAGGGCGGTGTTTAAGCCGCCCTCGTTATCAATGCATCAACTTATGCCTAAAATATTACTGTAGGCGGCCGTGGCACTGCTTGTATTTCTTACCTGAACCACATGGGCACGGATCATTACGCCCGACTTTGCGCTCAAGGCTGGCAGCCACATTGGCTTCTTCCTGTGACATCAGTGCGCTGTTATCAGATTCGTGGCTAAGTTGTTGCTGTTTAGCCAAACGCTCAGCTTCTTCGCGACGTTGTACTTCCAATGCCTCTACTTCTTCCGGCATCCGCACCTGTACTTTGCTTAGAACGCTGATCACTTCATATTTCAGTGATTCCAACATTGCAGCAAACATCGCGAAAGATTCACGTTTGTATTCTTGTTTAGGATCTTTTTGTGCGTAGCCACGGAGATGGATGCCCTGACGCAGGTAATCCATTGCCGCCAAATGCTCTTTCCACAACGAATCAAGTGTTTGTAACATCACACCTTTTTCGAAGTTACGCATCATGTCAAAACCAACCACTTCTTCTTTACGCTGATAATCAGCAATCGCCAGTTGCAGAATGCGTTCACGTAAAGTTTCTTCGTGCAGTTGTGGTTCATCTTCCAGCCATTGGGCAATTGGCATGTCCAGGTCGAAATCATTTTTCAAACGCTGTTCCAAGCCTTCGACATCCCACATTTCTTCCAGAGACTGGGTTGGAATGTAGCTATCAATAACCGTTTTGAATACATCTTCACGGATACTGTTGATGGTTTCACTCACATCAGCCACATCCAACAGCTCATTACGCTGGCTGTAGATAGCCCGGCGTTGGTCGCTGGCTACATCATCATATTCCAGTAATTGCTTACGAATATCGAAGTTACGGCTTTCAACTTTACGTTGCGCGTTGGCGATAGCTTTAGTCACCCACGGGTGTTCAATAGCTTCACCTGGTTTCATACCTAACTTACGCATCATGCCAGACACACGGTCAGAGGCAAAAATACGCATCAAGGCATCTTCCATTGACAGGTAGAAGCGGGAAGAACCAGCATCACCCTGACGGCCCGCACGACCACGCAGCTGATTATCGATACGGCGAGATTCATGGCGCTCAGTACCAATAATGTGCAAACCACCGGAGGCCAGCACTGCATCATGGCGAATCTGCCACGCGGCTTTAATGGCTGCAATTTGGTCTTCTGTTGGGTTTTCCAGTAAGGCAATTTCACTCTGCCAGCTGCCACCCAATACGATATCGGTACCACGACCCGCCATGTTGGTCGCGATAGTTACCGCGCCCGGTTGGCCCGCTTGGGAAACAATTTCAGCTTCCATGGCGTGGAACTTGGCGTTCAGAACTTTGTGTTCAATACCGGCTTTCGTTAATTCAGCAGATACCACTTCTGATTTCTCAATCGAAATAGTCCCCACCAATACCGGCTGGCCGTTAGCAGTACGCTCACGGATATCTTCGATAATCGCACCAATTTTTTCCTGTTCGGTCATGTAGACCAAATCAGCCAGGTCCTTACGGATCATTGGGCGGTTGGTTGGAACAACAATGGTATCCAACTTGTAAATGGAGCTAAATTCGAATGCTTCGGTATCTGCTGTACCGGTCATACCGGCCAGTTTTTCATAGAGGCGGAAGTAATTCTGGAAAGTGATTGAAGCCAGCGTCTGGTTTTCGTTCTGAATTTCTACGCCTTCTTTTGCTTCAACCGCTTGATGCAAGCCATCTGACCAACGACGACCTTGCATGGTACGCCCAGTATGTTCGTCAACAATGATAACTTCACCGTCTTTCACAATGTAGTCAACATCACGGGTGAACAATACATGAGCACGCAGAGCTGCCGTTACGTGGTGCATCAACATGATGTTAGCTGGAGAATACAGAGACTCCCCCTCTTCCATGATGCCCGCTTCTACCAGCATTTCCTCAATTTTGATCAAACCGCGTTCGGTCAAATGCACCTGACGTGATTTCTCATCCACAGAGAAGTGACCTTCGCCCTGGAAAGTATCGGAGTCTTCTTTTTCCTGACGAATCAGTTTTGGAATCAGCTTGTTAACCCGAATATACATCTCTGAACTATCTTCGGCCGGGCCGGAGATAATCAGCGGAGTACGTGCTTCATCGATCAAGATGGAGTCAACCTCATCGACCAACGCGTAATGCAGTTTGCGCTGTACACGTTCTTCTGGGCTGAACGCCATGTTATCGCGCAGGTAGTCAAAGCCGAATTCGTTGTTAGTACCATAGGTGATATCCGCAGCATAAGCAGCACGCTTAGCTGGAGCTGGCATATTAGGTAAGTTGATACCCACACTCAGGCCCAGGAACTCAAACAATGGACGGTTATTTTCGGCGTCACGTTGAGCCAAATAGTCGTTGACGGTAACCACGTGGACACCACGGCCGCTCAACGCATTCAGGTAAGCTGGCAGAGTTGCAGTCAGCGTTTTACCTTCACCTGTACGCATTTCTGCGATGCAGCGTTCGTTCAGTACCATACCGCCAAGCAGCTGCACATCGAAGTGACGCATGCCAAACACGCGTTTACTGGCCTCGCGCACGACAGCAAAAGCCTCAGGGATCAATGTTTCCAGTACGGCACCGTTCGCCAGACGCTCACGGAATTCGTCAGTTTTGGCACGTAATTCCTCATTTGTCAGCTTTTCGACTTCAGGTTCCATACGGTTGATAAGATCAACCACCTTGCGCATACGGCGCAGTGTACGATCGTTACGACTACCAAAAACTTTGGTTAATAATTTAATTAGCATGATTCTTAATGTCTCTTACAAAACCACCAAACCGGTGGCCAAAAGTTGTATAAAATTGGGGGAAGCCAAGAGAATAATTAGATGAAATTGGCAGGCCCGGCACGGATTCCTTGCACTTGTGCAAGCCAAAGTCCCGGTTTATGCAACGAAAGAACAGGCCGTTTAATCTGCTCGGTATAGCGAATAATAGTGGGTGGTTTGAACTCATGGGTCAGTAACGCATTCAGCGTATTCAACAATGCAAGCTGCTGAATTTGTGATGGTTGTACTTGTTCTGCCTCTGCCACTTCTTGCACCCGGGCATAAGCCACTTGAGGTGCCAGTGCAAATGAAAGATGACGAATAACCGTGCGCAGTGCATGCTGTTGCCAATAGTCTACGCTGAATGAAGGGCGACGATGCATATCATGCAGCAATGCCAAACTACTAAAGTTTGTCGCACCGTAATTCTGACGGCTTTGGCTTGATGATGTGTTCGGTATTGCAGCTTGATCAGGAACGCCAGACAGGTTTGATGGCACGCCAAGACTCGCCGCGACCATCCCCAACAGGAGATGCGGCCAGAAATAACGTCTGCCAAATTGTCGCCAACGATTTAGAATACCGATCACGAGTTTAAAATCCGCCGGAGCCTTGTCAATGCGTGAAAGCCGCCCACAATTATTAGATGTTCTGTTCGATGATGCAATTGCAGCAGAAAACGGACCGCTGCATAACGTACAACAACGCGCTACTGCACTGTTAAAACTTAACCGTGCGGTAAAAGGATTGCTCCCTTCACAATTGCAGCCGTGGTGCCGTGTTGCTAACTATCGCCAGAGTGTTTTAGTGCTAGAAACCGCGAACGCCAGCTGGTTAATGCGCTTGCGTTATGAACAACCTGCTTTACTCTCTGCACTACGAGCGCAAATTCTACCATCATTGTCTTCAATCGACATCAGGATTAATCCGTCGTTAATGGCCAGCGGTCATAACATGACACAAAATGCCGAGAAATCGTCAGGAAATACTGAGAAATCGCCGCCATTACGTCAGTTAAGTTTGGAAAGCGCTAAGGAATTAAGAGGATTAGCGAGCCGTAGCCCTGAAAAACTGAGGACGATATTGGAACGATTGGCTGCGCTGGCCGGAGAGAGTGCCAGCACAACCAAAAGTGATAAATAAATTTACCCTTCTTACTTAAATTTGCAGGGTTGTTAGCTGCTCTTATTCACCCGAATTACTGATTTCAGTCAGCTCAGCGGGATGAATGAGCCTCATCTTTGAGGCTCACCCTACGGGCTAGCATAAATGCTGTTCAAATTGGTCGGGAACCAATTTGTCATTCGATTGCTGCCTACCTGCAACTTCAATTACTTTGGGTATAAATAAATTTAGTAAGCTAATACTGTAGACGGAGCTTTGAATGCCAATGGCATTTCGGCTTCGTCTTGGAACGTCACAAATTCCCAAGCTTCTTGCTTAGCTAAAACAGCCTGCAATAGCTTGTTGTTCAAGGCATGACCTGATTTGTACGCAGTAAACGCGCCAATAATATTGTGGCCACACATAAACAGGTCGCCAATGGCGTCCAGCATTTTGTGACGAACAAATTCATCTTCGAAGCGCAGGCCATCTTCGTTTAATACGCGGTAATCATCTACCACGATGGCACAATCGAAACTACCGCCCAGGCACAAACCGCGGGACTGTAAGTATTCGATATCACGCATGAAACCAAAAGTACGCGCACGGCTGATTTGACGGACGAATGAATCGGCCGAGAAATCTAAACGGTAGCGCTGCGTACTGGAGTCAATCGCCGGGTGATTAAAATCAATGGTAAAATCTAAACGGAATCCATTGAATGGAGACAATTCAGCCCATTTATCACCGTCTTCAACCCGCACAGTCTCTTTCAGACGCAGGAATTTCTTCGCAGAGTTTAACTCTTCGATACCCGCATCCAGCAGCAAGTACACGAATGGACTGGCACTACCATCCATTATCGGTACTTCGGGAGCGTTAACTTCAATAATAATGTTATCAATCCCTAACCCTGCCAGAGCAGCGTTGAGATGCTCAACAGTAGAAATACGCACGTCATGCTCATTGACCAGGCAAGTACAGAGCATGGTATCACGCACGGATTTTGCATCTGCCGGAAAATCAACCGGTGGATTCAAGTCAGTGCGACGATAGATGACCCCGGTGTTAGCCGGCGCGGGTCGCATTGTCAGTGTGACTTTCTTACCGGTGTGCAAACCGACGCCAGTCGCCTGAACAATACGTTTTAAAGTCCTTTGTTTGATCATCGTTTTATCTCGCAATGTTATCCATCCTACCGACCAAGCTTATAACAAGATCGGCGGGACAGTTTAGCACAAAGAGCGGAGATTCCAATATTTTCGGAAATTAGTCGGCTTGCTTACGCAAAAATGCCGGAATATCCAAATAATCGGGCTCTTTATTGGTTTGAGCAGTGGGGTCATTGACCACTTTAGCCGCAGGCTTAACTTCCTGAGGTAAAGGTGACATGCCATGCTGCTGGTAACGGTGATCCATAACAGGCTGTGTCTGCTTGTTAGTAACCAGCGTGATTTCAGGGCGTTTATCCATGCCGATACCGGTTGCAACCACAGTTACGCGCAGTTCGTCGTTCATTTCCGGGTCTAACGATGTACCGATAACGACGGTCGCATTGTCGGATGCAAATGCACGAATGGTGTTACCCACAGTTTCGAATTCATCCAAACGCAAATCGAAACCAGCAGTGATGTTGACCAACACGCCGCGAGCGCCAGACAGGTCGATATCTTCCAGCAACGGGCTGGAAATCGCCATTTCTGCTGCTTCTTCAGCACGATCTTCACCGCAAGCCACACCTGAGCCCATCATGGCATAACCCATTTCGGACATTACAGTGCGCACGTCAGCAAAGTCGACGTTCATCAAGCCTGGGCGGGTAATCAACTCGGCGATACCCTGAACAGCGCCTTTTAATACGTCGTTAGCTGCACCGAATGCATCCAGTAACGAGATGCCACGACCCAGAACTTTCAATAGTTTGTCGTTCGGGATAGTGATCAGTGAGTCCACATGTTTGGACAGTTCAGCAATACCCTGCTCAGCAAATGCCATGCGTTTCTTGCCTTCGAAATTGAAAGGCTTGGTAACCACGGCAACTGTCAGAATACCCAGTTCTTTTGCCACTTCAGCAACAACAGGAGCCGCACCGGTACCAGTACCACCGCCCATGCCTGCGGCGATAAAGACCATGTCTGCGCCTTCAAGAGCTGCACGCAGAGCTTCACGGTCTTCTTCTGCTGAATTGCGACCCACTTCCGGGTTCGCGCCAGCACCCAGACCTTTGGTAATACCGCTACCAATCTGGATGGTTTGGCCAACAGCCGTCTTACGTAGCGCCTGAGCGTCTGTATTAACGGCGAAGAATTCAACACCTTCGATGCGCTCGCGCACCATGTGTTCGACGGCATTACCACCGCCACCACCGACGCCGATGACTTTAATCACCGCGTCATTGGTTAGTTCCATAGGTTCAAACATAGTTTCTCTCCGTTTTGTGCCTGTCGCTTCGAGATCAAAAAATATGTTCAGCATGATCTCTTTGTTGAAACATTAAAACTCTTTTCTCAGCCAGCTATTGATGCGTTTAAACCAATTGCCCACTGAGGCACGTTTTTCTACTTCTGACTCACCACTGAGATGAGATTCTTTACCATAGTGCAACAACCCAACAGCAGTGGAGTAATAAGGTTCCTGTGCATAATCCGTCAGCCCGGTGATATTGAGCGGTTGGCCGATGCGAACCTGGGCATGAAATACCCGTTGAGCACATTCAGCCAAACCATCAATTTGTGCCGCTCCGCCTGTCAGCACGATACCGGCTGCCAGATGATGCTTCACGCCTTGCTGACGTAATTGCTCCTGCAATTGTAAAATCTCGTCATTAACCAAATTCAGCAGTTCGGTGTAGCGTGGTTCTATAACCTCAGCGAGCGTCTGTCTTTGCAGACTACGGGGAGGGCGTCCGCCAACACTTGGCACTTCTACACTTTCGTCCTTGCTGACTATCGACCCGAGCGCACAGCCGTGTCGAACTTTAATCGCTTCCGCATCGGTAGGCGGTGTTCCGAAGGCATACGCAATATCGCTAGTCACCACGTTCCCGGCGTAAGGGATAACTTTGGTGTGGCGCAACGCCCCACCGGTATAAACCGCCATATCCATGGTACCGCCGCCGATGTCGACCACACAGACACCCAGCTCACGCTCATCTTCGGTCAATACTGCATAACTTGCCGCTAAACCGGCGAAAATCAGTTGGTCCACTTTCAGACCACAACGCTCCACCGCTTTAACAATATTCTTCGCCATATCGTTATGGCACGTAATCAGGTGCACTTTAGCCTGCATCCGCACGCCAGAAAGGCCCACCGGATTTTTGATGCCTTCTTGGTAATCGATGGCATATTCCTGCGGAATAACGTGCAGGATACGATGTTCATCACGCACACGTACCGACTTCGCGGTATGCACTACGTTCTCTACATCTTCCTGAGTTACTTCCTCTTCTGAAATAGGAACCATCCCTATTTCATTCTGACAACTGATATGTTTGCCCGATAATGCCAGATAGACAGATGAAATTTGGCAATCCGCCATTAACTCTGCCTGATCGATAGCGCGTTGAACGCATTTCACTACCGATTCAAGGTCGTTAACCCCACCCTTATCCATGCCACGGGATGGGCAACTGCCAACCCCAATAATATTGACCATGCCATCGGGCAGAACTTCCCCTACCAATGCGGAGACCTTTGCCGTTCCGATCTCAAGACCTACTACCAGTTTTCTGTCCGTCGACTTGATCATTGTTGTTTTGCCTGTGCCTGATTCTGTTGCGGATTACTGTTCTGCTGGCCATTTACTGGTGGCTCACCACCCTGACTGCCGATAAATACCGGAGCCCAACCTATTGCAGCCCCTGTTTCATATCGCAAATCAACATAACTGACCCGTTTATCTGGCTGCTGTTGCAACATCGGATACAACTCGATGAAACGTTGCAAACGCCCCATCCGGTCATCCCGTCCCAGCTCCAGCCGAACATCATTATCTAAGGCCAACTGCCAAGAATGTCTGGCACTCATCGCCACCATTTTTAGCTGATACTTATTGGCCGCTAACACTTTATTTATTGCCCGGTAGCCTTCCAGAACATCCTGTTCACTACCCTCCGGGCCATACAGTAATGGCAATTTCTGTTTGCCGACTCGTTCAGACGGCACACTGAATGACCGCCCTTGCTCATCCACCATATGCAAATCATTCCAGCGGGCAAAAGGCACATACTCCACCAGATGGATCTTCAGCTCATCCGGCCACTGTTTGCGCACACTGGCCTGCTGAATCCAAGGTAACCGTTCAATCTGCTGCTGGATGATATTGACATCCTGCGTCATAAAGGTACCCGGTGCGCCCAATGACAGAATCGCCTGGCGAATATCGTCATTGGTGGTGTAATGGCGCTCACCGGTCACCACCAGTTTAGACAGTGGCAATCGGCTGGCATCTTTCATCCAACCTACTACCACCCAGCCCCCCCAGAGGATGGTACCCAGCACCATCAGCAGGAAAATCAGCCCAGCTAATTGGCCTCCGTTACTGCGCCGGGCTGCGCTGTTTTCAGCCGCACGTTCACGCGCATTTAGGGCAGCTTGCGACATATTAGTCAGCCAACGTCAGAATTCGGACCACCAACTGGGAAAAACTCAACCCATGTTGGCGGGCAGCCATCGGCACTAAACTGTGGCTGGTCATACCCGGTGAAGTATTCACTTCAAGCAGGTAGAAACGGCCATCGCTATCTTGCATAACGTCAACTCGGCCCCAGCCGCTGCAACCCAATGCCTGATAGGCCTGTAATGACAATGCAGCCAACTGTTGTTCTAACTCAGCACTCAAGCCACTTGGGCAAAAGTACTGGGTCTCATCAGACAGATATTTAGCTTCATAATCATAAAACACACCGGGAGCCTGAATGCGAATTGACGGTAAAACATCATTACCAAGGATCGCGACGGTAAACTCTGGCCCACTCAACCATTTCTCAATCAGCACATCAGTGTCGTGACGGAAAGCTTCAACCAGAGCAGAATGCAATTGATTCGCCTGATCAACCTTGCTCATTCCTACGCTAGAGCCTTCATGACTTGGCTTAACGATTAATGGCAGGCCAAGCTTAGCGACACACGCCGCCAATTCCTCTGACGAAAGTGTTTCAAACTGTTGACGATTCAACGCGATATACGGTGAAATTGGCAAACCTGAAGCTTGCCATACCAATTTGGTGCGTAATTTGTCCATTGTCAGCGCTGAAGCCATCACACCACTGCCGGTATAAGGCAATTGCAGAAACTCCAACACCCCTTGCAGCGTGCCGTCTTCACCACCACGCCCATGCAAAGCGATAAAGACCTTATCAAAGCCTTGCTCTTTAAGCTGTGTCACCGGGAAGTCTTTAGTATCAATACCATGAGCATCGATACCAGCCTCTCTCAAGCCCGCTAATACCGCCTCGCCTGATAACAATGACACTTCACGTTCAGCAGAGGCCCCACCCAGCAGTACCGCAACTTTCTCAGCCATGATGTTCCTCGTCTTTTGTCTGTGGCTGCAATTTAAGCTCAGCCAATTTACGGGCAATCTTACCAATGTTGCCTGCGCCCTGAACCAGAATAAGGTCATCGCCATTCAGCACTTGCGCTAACACCTCGGGCACCGTATCACTGTCTGACACCAAAATAGGGTCCAATTTGCCACGATTACGGATGGTACGGCACAACGAGCGGCTATCCGCGCCAGGGATTGGCGGTTCTCCGGCGGCGTACACATCTAACATAAGTAAAACATCAACTTGCGACAGAACATTAGCAAAGTCGTCATACAAATCGCGTGTTCGGGTATAACGGTGCGGCTGGAATACCATCACAATACGTTTATCCGGCCAGCCAGCACGTGCAGCTTTAATCGTGGCATCCACTTCTGTCGGGTGATGACCATAGTCATCCACCAGCATTGCACTACCTTCTTTTCCGTTGACCGGTGCCAGCGGGAAGTTACCAAGAAAATCAAAGCGGCGGCCAGTCCCTTGGAACCCTGCCAGCGCACGCAGGATGTCATTGTCTTCAATACCTTCTTCGGTCGCGACAGCCACTGCCGCAGCCGCATTTAGCGCGTTATGACGGCCCGGTGCATTCAAGGTCACTGTCATCAGCGGCTTATCCAGTCGTTTCAGTGTGAAGTGCCCCTGTGGGCCTTCTTGCCGGTAGCTGGCGATCTGTACATCGGCGTCATCGCTGAAACCGTAGGTGGTGATATGGCGACCTACCCGTGGTAACAACTCACGCACCACTGGATCGTCGATACACATCACTGCACGGCCATAGAATGGCAAGTTGTGCAAAAAGTTAATAAATGTCTGTTTTAAATTTTCAAAGTCGCCCTGATAAGTATCCATATGGTCGGCTTCGATGTTGGTGACAATCGCCACCATCGGCTGCAAATGCAGGAATGACGCATCACTCTCATCAGCTTCGGCTATCAAATAACGGCTGGAACCTAACCGGGCATGAGTGCCCGCCGCTTTCACCAAACCGCCATTCACAAATGTTGGATCCAAACCTGCTTCGGCATAAATGCTGGAAACCATCGCTGTGGTGGTCGTTTTGCCGTGCGTACCAGCAACCGCAATCCCATGACGGAAACGCATCAATTCAGCCAGCATCTCAGCACGACGAATTACCGGAATACGCGCCTCGCGAGCTGCAACAATCTCCGGGTTATCCGCAGAAATTGCTGTTGAAACCACCACCACACTGGCATCCAGCACATTCTCTGGACGGTGATGGAAATAAATCTGTGCGCCTAATGAAGTCAAATGCTGAGTGACCGGATTGGGTGCCAAATCTGAACCGCTAATCTGATAACCTTCGTTTGCCAACACTTCAGCGATACCACCCATGCCGGCACCACCGATGCCAACAAAGTGAATGTGCCGGACGCGACGCATCTCGGGCACGATAGTACGTAGTTTCGCCAGTTGTTGTGTATTCACGTTTTTCTTCACTTTTTTGTCTGTTACATATTCATAGCCCGCATAAGTGCGAGCGATAACTATCTTTTCTGTATCACTTACTGGCAGCGACCACTTCGGCGGCCACTCGCTCAGTCGCGTCAGGAATAGCCACCAGTCTTGCTTGCTCGGCCATCGCTAATAAGGTGGGACGATCCCACTCGGCTAACAGGTTACTCACCGCTTGTGCTGTAAATTGTGGCTGTTCAATAATTTTGGCGGCACCGGCTTTTTCCAGCGGCAATGCATTCCAATATTGCTGCCGGTCTTTATGTTGGAACGGCACAAAAATCGCCGGTAACCCTGCTGCGGCAACTTCGCTGACCGTCAACGCACCGGAACGGCAAACCACCACATCAGCCCAGGCATAAGCCGCAGCCATGTCATCAATAAACTCAACTACCTGATGCTTATCACCCTGCCCTGCTTGCTGGTAGGCTTGCAGCACATCGGGTAATGCGTCTTTACCCACCTGATGCCAAATAGTTATCTGTTCACCCAATGTTGCTGCAACCTGCGGCATCGTCTGATTTAGCACCCGCGCACCTTGGCTACCACCGATAACCAATACACGAATCGGCCCTTCACGGCCTACCAAACGTTGCGCCGGCAATGGCAGCGCAAGAACATCGGTACGAACCGGATTACCAACAACATCTGCATTTGGGAATGCGCCGGGGAAGGCCTGTAAAACTTTTTTCGCGATTCTGGCCAGCCAGCGGTTAGTCAAACCCGCAATCCCGTTCTGCTCATGTAATACTACCGGGATACCGCACAACCATGCCGCCAAACCACCGGGACCGGAAACATAACCGCCCATCCCCAGCACCACATCCGGCTGGTAATCACGCATGATTTTCTTCGCCTGACGCACCGCGCGATAAATACGTACCGGTGCGGTCAGTTGGGCCATCAAGCCCTTACCGCGCAAACCAGAAATCTCAATAAAATCAATTTCAATACCGTTCTTGGGCACCAATGACGCTTCCATTCTGTCGGCGGTGCCTAACCAACGCACCTGCCAGCCTTGCGCCATCAGATGATGAGCTACGGCCAAACCGGGGAAGACATGCCCCCCAGTGCCACCCGCCATCACCATTAAACGCTTGGTCTTGCCACTCATCGGGCACTCCTTACAAACGCCTGGGCTTTTGCCAGACGTGTTTCAAAATCAATGCGTAACAACAGCACTATGGCTGTTGACATAATAATCAGGCTCGAACCACCGTAACTTATCAGCGGCAGTGTCAAACCTTTGGTTGGCAACATTCCAGCAGCAGCCCCAACGTTAACCAGCGCCTGGAAGCTAAACCAGACACCAATCGAACAGGCCAAAAAGCCAGAAAATCGCTGATCTATCTCTAAAGCGCGACGCCCAATGGACATAGCACGAAAAGCGACGAAGAATACCATTAACAATGCAAGAACCACACCGAAATACCCGAGTTCCTCGCCTAAAATAGAGAAAATAAAGTCAGTATGTGCTTCCGGTAAATACTCCAGTTTCTGCACTGAATTCCCTAAGCCCTGCCCCCAGAATTCACCGCGACCAAAAGCCATCAGCGATTGGGTCAACTGGTAACCACTGCCGAAGGGATCCGCCCACGGGTTCCAGAATGATGTCACTCGACGCATACGATAAGGTTCAGCAACAATTAGCAGGCAAACGGCAAACACGCCAGAACCGATAATGGCTAAAAACTGCCACATTTTGGCACCAGCCAGAAACAACATCGCCAGCGTAGTGATAAACAGTACTACCACGGTACCTAAATCGGGTTGCGCGAGTAGTAATACGGCCAAAATAACCATTACGCCCATGGGCTTACAAAAACCCCAAAAGTTACTGCGAACCTCTTCCACCTTGCGTACCAGATAGCTGGCCAGGTAGCAAAACAGCGATAACTTAGATAGCTCAGCCGGCTGAATACGCAACGGCCCGAGAGAGATCCAGCGGGATGCCCCGTTGACCGAGCTACCCACAACCAGCACTACCAGCAACATCACAATTGAAATCAGCAACATAATATTGCTATAGCGCTGCCAGACATCCATTGGAATACGTAAAGTCACCAGCGACAAACCGAATGCCAGTGCCAAATACAGCGCATCACGCTTGGCAAACAGGAAAGGGTCACCTGCCAGACGCTGACCAATTGGCATCGATGCCGATGTCACCATCACAAAACCAATAATTGCCAAACCAAAGGTCAGCCACAGCAAGGTTCTGTCGTAAAGCACCATGCTGGTGGTGTCGCTTTCGCGCGACCCCATCACAAAATGTTTTACGGTATTAAACAGCCCCAGCCCCGGCATACGCATCAGCCCAACTCCTCTGCCAGACGAGCAAACTCATCACCACGTTGTTCGAAGCTGCGGAACTGATCCAAGCTGGCGCAAGCGGGTGACAATAACACCATATCGCCCGGTGCCAGTGATTTAGCCAGCAGCACCATGGCTTGTTCCATCGTTTCAGTCAGTTGCGACACTTCCGGACGCAGCTCAGCCAGTTGCTCACCATCACGCCCAAAACAGTAAATCTTGATATGGTCGCCTTGCAAAAAACGGGTCAACCCGGAGAAATCTGCCGATTTCCCGTCGCCGCCCAGTAACAAATGCAAAGTGCCATCAAGCGGTAAACCATCCAGAGCCGCTTCTGTGCTGCCCACGTTGGTGGCTTTGGAGTCGTTAATCCAACGCACGCCGTTGTGTTCAAACACCAATTGGAAACGGTGCGGCAAACCAGTGAACGTGGTCAGCGCTTTCAAACTTGATGAGCGCGGAATCCCTACGGCATCAGCCAATGCCAGTGCGGCTAGCGCATTGGTATAGTTATGGCGACCGGTCAATTTCATTTCGCGGGTATTCAAGACTTTTTCACCCCGAACCCGCAGCCAGATTTCTCCCTGCTGCTTATTCAGATGGTAGTCACCGACATCCACGCCAAAGCTGATACAGCGGTTATCAGCGCCACGCACCGGCATAGTGAGCGCGTCATCGGCATTCACGACACAAACTTTAGCGTTTTCATATACCCGCAGCTTAGCTGCGCGATATTGCTGCAAACCGAACGGATAACGGTCAGTATGATCTTCCGTCACGTTCAGTATGGTGGCCGCACTGGCATGCAAGCTTGAGGTGGTTTCCAACTGGAAGCTGGATAATTCCAACACCACCAATTGATTTTCGTGTTTTTGCAAGGTCAACTGTTTCAGTAAGTTAAGAGCAGGAACACCAATATTTCCCCCTACGCCAACCTGCCAGCCAGCCGCTTTCGCCATCTCGCCGACCAGAGTGGTTACGGTACTTTTACCGTTAGAGCCGGTAATCGCTACCACCGGTGCCTGATTTTCACGACAGAACAGCTCGATATCGCCGACAATCTCAACACCTGCTTCCGCGGCTTCACTCAAAGCAGGATGTGCCAACGCAATACCGGGGCTGGCAACAATCAAATCAGCATCCAATAACCACTGCTGATTCAAGTCACCAACATGACGCTCGACATTTTCGGGTAATTTATCCAGGCCCGGTGGATTGATACGGGTATCCATCACACGCGGCGTTACGCCACGCGCAATGAAGAAATCAACGCAGGAAAGGCCGGTTAGCCCCAGCCCGATAATGACGACTTTCTTACCCTGATAATCAACCATAATTACCGCACCTTCAGCGTCGCCAGGCCAATCAGCACCAGCATCAGCGAAATAATCCAGAAGCGCACGATCACCCGCGGTTCTGGCCAGCCTTTAAGTTCGTAATGATGATGAATCGGGGCCATACGGAAAATGCGCTGCCCACGTAACTTAAAGGAACCGACTTGCAAGATGACCGACAGTGTTTCAACCACGAACACCCCGCCCATAATCACTAATAAAAACTCTTGGCGCAGCAATACCGCGATGGTACCCAGCGCCCCGCCCAATGCCAAAGAGCCAACATCCCCCATAAACACTTGTGCCGGGTAGGTGTTGAACCATAAAAAGCCCAGCCCAGCCCCGACAATCGCGGTGCAAACAATCACCAGCTCGCCAGCGTGGCGCAGATAAGGAATATGCAGGTATGCAGCAAAGTTCACGTTACCGGTCGCCCAGGCCACCAGTGCGAAACCGCCCGCAACAAATACCGTTGGCATAATCGCCAAACCATCCAACCCATCGGTCAAATTAACCGCGTTGCTGGTGCCCACAATGACGAAGTAAGCCAGCAGGATATAGAGCAAACCAAGCTGCGGCATGATGTCCTTGAAGAAAGGCACCACCAGCTCAGTGGCTGGGGTATCTTTGCCGATGCTGTACATCGCAAAAGCGGCAGCCAGTGCAATGATCGACTGCCAAAAGTATTTCCAGCGAGCAATCAGGCCTTTGGTGTCTTTGCGTACCACTTTGCGGTAATCATCGATAAAACCGACAATCCCATAACCAATAAGAATAAACAGCACACACCACACATATGGGTTAGATGGGTAAGCCCACATCAGAACCGAAATAGTGATGGAGAACAAAATCATCAGGCCGCCCATCGTCGGCGTACCGCGTTTACTGAAATGTGACTCTGGCCCGTCATTACGGACGACTTGACCAATCTGTAATTTCTGCAAATAGGCGATCAGATGCGGCCCCATCCACAACGAGATAATTAATGCCGTCAACAGACTGACAATGGCGCGGAACGTCAAATAGGAAAAGACGTTAAAACCCGAGTAAAATTTTACTAAGTATTCAGCCAACCAAACTAACATGATGCCTTCTCCTGTAACGCACGCACGACATTTTCCATGGCGGCGCTACGTGAACCTTTAATTAAAACGGTGATAACCGGATGTTCGAGCAGCAATTCACTGACACGGGCTGCCAAAGTGTTCTTATCCTGAAAATGTTCGCCGCACCCGCTTGCATCGCTAAGTGTCTGGCTTAATGTACCTACGCTAAGGACTTTATCGATGCCCGCCTGTTGCGCGGCTTCACCCACCTGACGGTGACAATCGACTGCGGTTTCACCCAACTCGCCCATATCACCCACCACCATCACTCGGTAGCCCGGCATTTCAGCCAGTACTTGCGCGGCGGCGGTCATGGAGCCGACATTGGCGTTGTAGCTGTCATCGAGCAGCAACTTGCCAGCAGCAAGTTCAATCGGGAATAAGCGACCTGGTACGGCCTGTAATTGCGTCAGCCCCTCACGAACGGCAGCTAAACTAGCGCCGACCGACATGGCTAACGCCGCGGCGGCTAATGCATTGGCAATGTTATGTCGCCCCGGCAGCGGCAATTCGATACCCACCGTGCCGAAGGGAGAATGCAGAGTGAAATGAGTGACTTGTGGTGTAATACGCACGTCACTGGCAAAGAAATCGATATCTTCTGCGCCGAGAGGCGCAAAACGCCATACGCGCTTGTTATGCAACGTTTCCTGCCAGTGCGGCCAGTCATTGCTATCAGCATTAATAATCGCTGTGCCATTCGCGGGTAAACCGGCGAAAATCTCGCCTTTGGCTTGAGCCACACCAGCCAGTGAGCCAAAACCTTCCAAATGTGCGGCAGCTAAATTGTTAACCAAAGCACTTTCAGGGCGGCTTAAGTCCGTGGTGTAGGCAATTTCACCGATATGGTTTGCACCTAGCTCAATGACAGCAAAATCATACTCGGGCGTCAGACGCAGCAAGGTCAGCGGTACGCCGATATCATTATTAAAGTTACCGGCGGTATAAAGCACCTTGCCACATTGGCGCAAAATTGCCGCAACCATTTCTTTTACTGAGGTTTTACCGGAGGAACCGGTCAAGGCTACCACCCGGGCAGGTACTTGCTGGCGCACCCATGCAGCCAATTGCCCCAATGCCAGGCGGGTGTCTTTAACCACTAATTGTGGTGCCGCCACCAGTAAGTGTTTACTTACCAGCAAAGCACCAGCGCCAGCGGCAACAGCATCTTCTGCAAAGTCATGTCCATCAAAACGCTCGCCTTTCAGCGCCACGAATAAACACCCAGGAGTGACCTTACGGGTATCAATGGTCACTTCGGTAATATCGGCGCTATCGCGACCAATATATTCAGCGTTCAGCAGTGTGGACAGAAAATGCAGCGAGACCTTAATCATGCCACCACCCCCAACAAACGCGCGACGGTGACTCGGTCAGAGTAATCCAGGCGGCGATTACCGACCAATTGATAATCTTCATGTCCTTTGCCGGCAATCAACACCACATCATCGGCTTTAGCTTGCATAATGGCGCTGGTCACCGCTTCGGCGCGGCCATGAATTGCCAATGCATGCCCAGCATCCAACAAGCCACTGAGGATATCGGCGACAATAGCCTGCGGCTCTTCACTACGTGGATTATCATCAGTGACAACCACCCGATCCGCCAGTTGTTCCGCGATACCGCCCATAAGTGGGCGCTTACCTTTGTCACGATCACCACCGCAACCAAACACACACCACAGTTGGCCTTTACAATGTAAACGCGCCGCCGCCAGTGCTTTTTCCAATGCATCCGGTGTGTGAGCATAATCCACCACTACCGTCGGTTTACCCAGTGCATTAAATACTTCCATCCGCCCACACACCGGTTGTAGATGAGGTGCGGCAGCTAATAATTGTGTTAGTGGGTAACCCAGTGAAAGCAGTGTTGCCAGTGCCACCAGCAAGTTACTGACGTTGAATGCCCCCATCAGGCGGCTTTCTAACTGGCCTTCGCCCCAGCTTGAATCAAACGCGATACTGGCACCATTATCGTGATAGTGAACCTGAGTGGCAGATAGCCACGGGCCATTCCAACCCACAGGAATATTATTTTCCATACTAACGGCGACAGCTTGCGGCAACTGCTCTAACCAGCGGCGACCGACTTCGTCATCAGCATTAATGATTTTGTGTTCGGACTGATGGGTGGAGAACAACAGCCATTTTGCTGCTTCGTAACTGGCCATATTGCCGTGATAATCCAGATGATCACGGCTTAAGTTAGTGAACACTGCGGCAGCAAACGGCAATGCGGCTACGCGGTTCTGAATCAAACCATGGGAGGAGACTTCCATCGCGGCAAAAGTCGCCCCTTGGTCAACCAGATTGCGTAGCAAATGCTGGATATCAACCGCTGAGCCGGTGGTGTTTTCAGTCGGGATAACCTGGCCTAACAGACCATTGCCAACCGTCCCCATCACTGCGCTGGTTTCGCCCAACATTTGAGCCCATTGCGCCAGCAATTGAGTGGTGGTGGTTTTACCATTGGTTCCCGTCACACCGACCAAACGTAATGCGGCACCCGGCTGATGGTAAAATTGTCCCGCCAGCTTGGATAAGTGCTGATTCAAATTACGCAGATATATAACAGGAACACCATGCATCTCGACCATACTGGCATCCGGAGCCACACCATCAGCTTCAGCAACCACGGCCGCCACACCTTGAGCGATGGCTTGCGGGATATAGCGACGCCCGTCCGTCTGGTGGCCGACAATAGCGACAAATAAATCCCCGGCAGCGGCAACACGGCTGTCTAATGTCATTTCCCGTAGCGCACGCTCCGGGACGTCTAGCCCCCAAGGAGCGAGTAAGTCGCGCAAATTACGATCTGCCACCTGAACCCTCTTTTGTATTAGTCACTAATTCGCTTTTATCACCAGTGGGTAATGCATCTGGCTCAATGTTCATGGTGCGCAGTACACCGCCCATGATGGCACCGAACACCGGTGCAGAAACCGCACCACCGTAATATTTCCCCGCCTGCGGGTCATTGATGACCACAACCAGAGCAAATCTAGGGTTACTCGCAGGCGCGACGCCGGCGGTGTAAGCGAGATATCGGTCCATATATTTGCCATCTGGGCCGACTTTCTTGGCGGTACCGGTTTTAATGGCAATTCGGTAGCCTTTGATTGCCGCTTTGGTGCCCCCGCCGCCAGGTAATGCCACGCTTTCCATCATATGAACCACGGTACGCACCAGCGGTTCAGGGAAGACGCGTTCACCGGCCACTGGCGGGTCAACTTTAGTAATCGACAGCGGGCGATAAATCCCCATGCTGCCGATGGTTGCATAGACTCGCGCTAGCTGTAACGGTGTTACCATTAGCCCGTAGCCGAAAGAGAAGGTGGCCCTCTCTATGTCAGACCACCGTTGTTTTTTAGGATATAAGCCACTGCTTTCTCCGACCAACCCCAAATTGGTCGCTTTCCCAAACCCAAACTTTGAGTAAGTTTCTACTAAAGCTGAGGATGGCATCGCTAACGCCAGTTTAGAAACACCGACGTTACTCGACTTCTGCAAGATCCCGGTCACGGATAGCTCTGCATAACGGGCCACGTCTTTAATCTGGTGGCCGTTAACAAAGTACGGCAAGGTATTCAGCACGCTATTCTCTTTCACAACGCCGTGCTGCAATGCCGTCATCACTACCATTGGCTTTACTGTCGAGCCGGGTTCAAAAATATCGGTAATTGCCCGGTTACGCATCGCATCTTTAGGCGTACCGGTGAGGTTATTCGGGTTATAGGATGGGCTGTTCGCCATCGCCAACACTTCGCCGGTATTCACATCCACCAGCACTGCGGTCCCCGACTCTGCTTTGTTGAATGCCACGGCATTGTTCAGCTCGCGGTATACCAACGCCTGCAAGCGCTCATCAACACTCAACACCAGATTGTGTGCCGCTTGACTGTCCACGGAGGAAATATCCTCGATAACGCGGCCATAACGGTCTTTACGTACAGTGCGTTCGCCCGGCTGCCCGGTAAGCCAGCGGTCAAAGCTTTTTTCTACACCTTCAATACCTTGGCTATCGATGTTAGTTACACCGATGATATGTGCCATCACTTGCCCAGCCGGATAGTAACGGCGGGATTCTTGACGCAAATAGATTCCGGGTAATTTCAGCTTATGGATGTAGTCGCCAATTGCCGGATTGACCTGGCGAGCCAGATAAACAAAGCGCCCTTTCGGGTTAGCGTTAATGCGCGTCGCCAGTTGATCTAATGGGATTTCCAAAGCATCAGACAGGGCTTTCCAGCGGGTATCGAGAGTAATGCCACCGCGTTCAGTTAACTCTTTGGGATCGGCCCAAACAGCGTTAACAGGCACACTGACCGCCAGTGGTCGGCCTGAGCGGTCACTTATCATGCCACGCGCAGTAGGGACTTCCTGTACCCGCAATGAGCGCATATCGCCCTCGCGCACCAGCTTATCGGGGTTAATCACTTGCAGATAAGCAGTACGCAACATCAAGCCGACCAATGCCAGCAAAATACAGCCGCACAGCAACGCAAAACGCCAGCTTATAAAGCTGGCTTGTTCTTCCTGGCGCTTTAACTTCCCGGGGCGCGCTGCTTTCATGCGTTACCTTGGCTACTCAGAGTCATGGTGGCGACAAATTCCTTTATTTATTGGAAAAACCTATTGCTGAACCACAATATTTTCTTGTGATGGATCAACATGTTGCATTCTTAGCTTATCGGTTGCGATACTTTCAACACGGCTGTGATCACCCAAGGCATTTTCTTCCAGAATCAAGTTGCGCCATTCAATATCCAGCGCATCCCGTTCCAGTACCAACTGTTCGCGCTCTGCGGTCAGCAAGCGCGTACGATGGGCGGTGGTCACAACAAAAATGGCAGACACCAACACCGCAATCAGTAGAATTAACGGGATCTTCGCATTGCGGAGTAAATCCCCGCCGATGACTCCAACTAAACCGTGGCGTTCGTTACCTATCACTCTTTAATCCTCTCGGCAAAACGTAATACCGAGCTACGCGCCCGTGGGTTCTCGGCCACTTCAGCATCTGGCGGCATCATTTTGCCGACAGATTTCAAGGTGCGACCACCCATGCTGCGTAACTGTGCTTCCGTCAATGGCAAACCTGCCGGAACCTGTGGGCCGCGGCTATGATGACGGATAAAGTTTTTCACAATACGGTCTTCAAGGGAGTGGAAGCTAATAACAGATAAACGACCTTCTGGTGCCAAAACTTCAAGAGCACCGTCAAGCGCGCGCTCTATCTCTTCCAATTCGCTGTTGATATAGATGCGGATAGCCTGGAAGCTGCGCGTCGCAGGATGTTTATGTTTTTCGCGGAATGGGCTGGCATTGGCAATCAAATCCGCCAGTTCTTTGGTGCGTGTCATCGGTTGAGTGAGGTTACGCTCAACAATGGCCTTGGCTAAACGTTTGGCAAAACGCTCTTCACCGAAGGTTTTCAGCACCCAAGCGATATCGTCAGCACTGGCTTTCATTAACCACTCGGCTGCCGATATGCCACGAGTTGGGTCCATGCGCATATCCAATGGCCCATCGCGCATGAAGGAAAAACCGCGCTCAGGATCATCTAATTGGGGAGAGGAGACGCCCAGATCCAGCAATACACCGTTAATACGGCCGACTAAATCCAATTCCCGCACATAATGCGCTAAATCAGAAAATGGGCCGTGTACGATAGAAAAACGTGGGTCTGTAATGGATTTCGCTGCTTCAATCGCTTGTGGGTCACGATCTATTGCTATCAGGCGCCCTTCTGGCCCAAGTTGGGACAAAATCAGACGCGAGTGGCCACCACGGCCAAAAGTTCCGTCAATATAGATGCCGTTATTACGGATGTTCAGGCCGTTAACCGCCTCATCCAGCAATACGCTGGTGTGCTTGTAGTTGTTATCTACAATGTGATTGTTATCTACCATGCTTATAGCGATAAGTCCTGTAGCCGCTCAGATAGAGGTTCCTGAGTGGACTGTTCTGCGTCGATGTCATCCTTGACTTGTTGATACCAGGTCTGTTCATCCCACAGTTCAAACTTGTTGAACTGTCCAACCAGCATCACTTCTTTATTCAGCCCGGCGTGCTGACGCAATGTTCCTGCAATCAGTAAGCGCCCAGCGCCGTCCATCTGACATTCACTGGCATGACCTAACAACAAACGCTGAACGCGACGTTCAGCTGGGTTCATGCTCGACAGCCGGGATAATTTTTGTTCAATGACTTCCCATGCAGGGAGTGTATAAAGCAACAGACATGGTTGGTGAAGGTCTATGGTACAGACCATCTGGCCTTGCGATTCCTCATTCAGCAAATCCCGGTAACGGGTAGGTACGGCAAGCCGCCCTTTGCTGTCGAGGTTAACCATCGTTGCCCCACGAAACATGACTGAGTTACCCCTTCATGACCCAATTCGCCACTTTATCCCACAAATTCCCACATTAAAGAGTTTACGGATGGTATGAAAACCTTGTCAAGCCAGAGCGGATGCGCTTTGACAATATTTATGGGCCGTTTTTGAGATATATCTCGTATAAGGGGCTATTTTCGCGGTTGGAATAGAAATTAACGTCATGATAAACGGGCTATTTTTCCGCCAGTAATTCCGGTAACTAAAATAAATAATAAATTGTCAATTAATTGACGCATTATTTCCTTCTGCAAGGAATGTCTCATTTTTAGTATAAAAATCGTACGACTTGAAATGACACACTTTGAGTACAAAACCCGCGGCGGCTGGCGTTTCCTAAGAAAAAGCAGTGCAGTCAGCAGCAAAATCGACGGTAATACAATAATACCCTTGATAACAACAAGTGTTACCCGGCAGACATTTTACTTCAATTAACCGATAAGGATTAATCTATTTTGAAATAAATTATTAGCGCCTATTTTTAGGTATTGATGAAATATGAATACCTTCAGACAGATAAATCTTAAATTAGGAAAAGACTGTAAATTAATGTTCTTTCTTTCGTTTATTTTAAATTTCCGCCTGACACGCAGTGTTTCTCCGCCCACCACCATAATGATTAACCATATGTTTTTAAACATAAAACACATGTGACGCCATTTAAAAAACCACGAAAAGCCCAATTCCTCGCAGTACGAAGTATAAAAATCAGACAAATGTTAAAAATAAAAATTTTAAGCTAGTTATATTACCAACAGCAGCACTGTAAACTACACAAAAAGCAAAATAACAATACAATCACCTGCAATTTAAATAATGAGCAATACATAAAACCTGCCATTAATTTCAGTAATGGAGGTTTCGACAGATTTTTCCCCCAATTAGGGAGTTAATGACAATGTTTTCAACTAGGTCCCGTCTGCGTAGTGCCGCAGCCGATACTTTTGCACTTGTGGTGTATTGTTTTGTCATCGGCATGATAATTGAAATAGTGATCTCTGGAATGACATTTCAGCAGTCGCTCTCTTCCCGGCTGGTCTCAATTCCCGTCAACATTCTGATTGCCTGGCCCTACGGCGTGTATCGTGATGCGTTCATCCGTTTTGCACGTCGCCATGCAGGTGAACATATGTGGGCGAGGAACCTTGCCGACTTACTGGCTTATGTCAGCTTCCAGTCGCCAGTCTATGCCTTAATTCTGTGGTCTGTTGGTGCGGATTTAGAACAGATAACCACGGCAGTCGCGAGTAACGCCTTGGTTTCAATGGCTATGGGTGTGGCTTATGGCTATTTTTTGGAGTATTGCCGCAAGCTGTTTCGCGTCGCAGGGTATATTTGATTGTTGTGACTTGCAATCAGGGCCTCCAACGAGCCCTGATTTGCTAAAGCGTAGATTATTTGCGACTTAAGCTACCGCGGCGGAACAAATTGCGGCGAATGCGAGTTAACCCAGGTTTTGGCTTATGTGGTTCATCCAGACTGGCTAATACTAACTCCAGCACACGTTCAGCGACATCGCGGTGACGTTGTGCTACTGCCAATACTGGGCATTCGAGGAAATCCAACAGCTCATTATCGCCAAAAGTGGCAATAGCCAGATTGCTGGGTAGACGCCCACTTTGTTTTAAAGTGACATCCATAACGCCCTGCAATAGCTGGAATGAGGTGGTAAACAGCGCTTGCGGCATAGGATGGGTCTTGAGCCACTGCGCAAACAGCGTACCCGCAGCTTCGCGCTCGTAACTGTTGGCATACAGGTAATCGACCTTACGCGGATCGTCTTTCCACGCCTCACGGAACCCCATCTCTCGCAGGAAACTGACCGACAATTCTGGCAACGCGCCCAGATACAAGACGGATTCTGCCGGGAAAGAGCGCAGTTCTTGTGCCAACATCTGCGCATCTTCTTGATCCGCACCGACAACACTAATGAAGTGCTCCCGATCTAGCGCACGATCGAGCGCGATTATCGGTAATGGATCATTTGCCCAGCGCTGGTAAAAAGGGTGCTCAGGTGGCAGAGCTGTAGAAACGATAATGGCGTCAACCTGGCGCTGTAACAAGTGCTCGATGCAGCGCATTTCATTATCAGGCTGGTCCTCAGAACACGCGATCAGGAGCTGATAACCCCGCTGGCGAGCCTGACGTTCCAAATAATTCGCGATACGGGTATAGCTGGTATTCTCCAGATCCGGGATAACCAAACCAATTGAACGCGTTCTGCCCGCGCGCAACCCTGCTGCAACAGCATTTGGGTGATAGTTATGTTCCCTGACAACCGCCATAACTTTGTCGACTGTTTTATCGCTGACCCGGTACTGTTTCGCTTTGCCATTAATGACATAACTGGCCGTAGTGCGCGAAACACCTGCAAGGCGCGCGATTTCATCCAGTTTCACATAGACCCCTTATATACCCTGTAGAGTGAAGTTGTAGCTTAGACTAAGATATCTATACGCTAAATAATTCGAGTTGCAGGAAGGCGGCAAGCGAGAAAATCCCGATGAGCTTACACGAGTAAGTGGTTCGGGTGATTGAGTGCAGCCAACGCACATGCAGCTTGAAGTATGACGGGTATATAGACATAGTTTAATCATGGATATGATCTAACAGCAGAACTCACTATTGAGCAACCGCTTTAACCGCCACATAACGCTACTCCGGTTAAAAAATAAGAAAAAAAAGCCCAGCCTACTGGCTGAGCCTGATTATTGGAGATTATTCAGTGTTAATAAGTTTCATTAACGCATAATCTTGTCACCGCGTGACACACCAACAATACCGGAGCGAGCAACTTCAACAATTTCTGCCACTTCCCGCACCGCATTTAAAAATGCGTCCAATTTGTCGCTGGTACCAGCAAGCTGCACGGTATAGAGAGTCGCGGTAACATCCACAATCTGCCCTCGGAAGATTTCAGCACAACGCTTCACTTCTTCACGCCCGTAACCGCTGGCTTGCAATTTCACCAGCATGATTTCGCGCTCAACATGTGAACCGGAAACCAGCTCGCTAACACGCAATACATCGACTAATTTATGCAGTTGTTTTTCAATCTGCTCCAGAACCTTGGCATCACCTACGGTTTGGATAGTCATTCTCGACAATGTAGGATCATCGGTCGGTGCAACCGTCAAACTTTCAATGTTATAACCGCGCTGAGAAAATAGGCCCACCACTCTTGATAAGGCACCTGATTCGTTTTCCAGCAAAACTGATAAAATCCGGCGGCGCATAATTATGTCCTCTCCGTTTTACTAAGCCACATTTCGTCCATGCCACCGCCGCGAATCTGCATCGGGTAAACATGTTCTGTTTCATCGACAGTTACATCCACAAATACCAGGCGATTGGTCTCGAATAATTGTGTCAAAGCATCAGCCAGTTTACTTTCCAACTCATCAGGAGTGCGGATAGAAACACCAATATGACCATATGCTTCGGCCAATTTGACGAAATCAGGTAGAGAATCCATGTAAGACTGTGAATGTCGGCCAGAATAGATCATATCCTGCCACTGCTTCACCATGCCAAGATAGCGGTTGTTCAGGTTCAAGACCAATACCGGCAAGTTGTATTGCAGAGCGGTAGATAATTCCTGAATATTCATTTGGATACTGCCATCACCGGTGACACATACCACAGTTTCATCCGGTAGAGCCAGTTTCACCCCCAGGGCCGCTGGCAGACCAAAGCCCATGGTACCCAGGCCACCTGAGTTGATCCAATGGCGTGGTTTATCAAAGGGATAGTACAGTGCGGCAAACATTTGGTGCTGGCCGACATCAGAGGTGACATAGGCATCACCTTTGGTCAGGCGGTGTAATGTTTCGATCACCGCCTGCGGCTTGATTTTTCCACTGTCTTTGGCGTAACTCAGGCAATCACGGGCACGCCATTGTTCAATGGATTGCCACCAATCACGCAAACTATCAAAATCTTGTGCGCAATCAATTTGCGGCAACAAGTCCAGCATTTGTGTCAGAACTTGTTTGGCATCGCCAACAATCGGAATATCAGCTTCCACGGTTTTTGATATGGACGTCGGGTCAATATCAATGTGTACCACAGCAGCATTCGGGCAATATTTCGCCAGATTATTGGTGGTGCGGTCATCAAAGCGCACGCCAACGGCAAAAATCAGATCCGTATTGTGCATCGCCATGTTGGCCTCAAACGTCCCGTGCATCCCCAACATACCGACACTTTGGCGATGTGTCCCAGGGAAACTACCTAATCCCATCAGGGAGCTGGTGACCGGCAAATTAAGCTTTTCAGCCAAAGTCAGTAACTCTTCATGGCAAGCTGAGTTAATGGCCCCGCCGCCGACATACATGATAGGTCTTTTAGCCGCTAAAATAGTTTGCAGTGCGCGTTTAATCTGCCCGCGATGGCCTTGCACCGTCGGATTATAAGAGCGCAAACTGACTTGTTCAGGGTAGGCATAAGGCATTTTCACCGCTGGGCCGACGATATCTTTTGGTAGATCAATAACTACCGGGCCAGGGCGGCCTGTCGATGCCAGATAAAACGCTTTTTTCAATACGGTTGGAATATCTTCAGTACGTTTAACCAGGAAGCTGTGTTTGACGACGGGCCGGGAGATCCCCACCATGTCACATTCCTGGAAAGCATCAAAGCCAATCAATGAGCTAGGTACCTGGCCAGAAAGCACCACCATTGGCACTGAATCCATATACGCCGTTGCAATGCCGGTTATGGCATTGGTCGCACCGGGGCCAGATGTGACTAGCACCACCCCTACCTCACCTGTGGCACGTGCATAACCATCGGCCATATGAACCGCACCTTGTTCGTGGCGCACCAGCACGTGATCAATGCCTCCGACCGTGTGCAGGGCATCGTAGATATCAAGTACGGCCCCGCCGGGATAACCGAATACATGCTTAACGCCCTGATCGATTAACGATCGGACCACCATCTCGGCTCCTGACAACATCTCCATGGGTTTTGCCTCCAGGCTTAGTTTGCTCATTGGATAACGGGAAATCATTTCCACGAAATCCGCTAGGAAAGGCACAACGCCCTGTATTCCTATCTTTGTTTGTTATAGTTCTAATGTTTATTAACATAACTAACTTATTAACATAACGTCAGAATTTCTGGCAGGCAAACAGCAATTATCTGTTTAAAGGCAATTGTGTTGGTCACAAACTGGATTTTTCTTCATCAGAAAAATAAAACACTGCCTTAGCTCTAACAAACTTGTTTTTCACGCCGACTTACTCATTAATCAAAGAACTAAATCAGGCTGAGAATTTTTGCACATCAGGTACAGCAAAATAGTCACTGCGCGCAAAGAGAGAGGAGAAGAGAGACGCTTGGTCAGAAAGTCAGCAACGGCCGCTATCATCAGACAGATATCGGCCGTTACCGTGAAAATGATGCTGGGTCAGTCGCGGTACATGGAGTCAATTTCATTCTGATAACGCTGGAGAATGATTTTACGCCGTAATTTCATGGTCGGAGTCAATTCACCGGTCTCCATCGTGAAGGCCTGCGGCAACAGAGTAAAACGCTTAACTTGTTCAAACTTTGCCAGCTCTTTTTGCATATCTTTCAGTCGTTGCTCAAACAAACTGACAATATGGCTATGGCGCAACAGTTCTAGTCTGTCATGGTATTTCAGGTTTATCGAATGAGCATATTCTTCCAGTGACTCGAAACATGGAACAATCAGCGCAGAAACAAATTTGCGGGTATCGGCAATAATAGCAATCTGCTCGATAAATCGATCCTGACCCAAGGTGCCTTCAATCATCTGCGGCGCAATATATTTCCCGCCGGAGGTTTTCATCAAATCTTTCAGCCGTTCAGTGATGAATAAATTCCCCTGTGGATCTAATGCGCCGGCATCACCTGTTTTGAGCCATCCATCTTCCGTAAAAGACTCCGCCGTCTCTTGGGGTTTATTGAAATAGCCGCGCATCACAATCGGACCGCGCACCTGAATTTCATTTTCAGCGCCCAGACGCACCTCGATCCCCGGCAATGGCTTACCGATAGAGCCAAAACGGAAATCTGTTTCTTCCCAACAAGAAACAGTAGCGCAGGTCTCTGTCATGCCATAGCCGTATTTGATATTGATACCAATTGCCTGGAAAAACAGAATGATATTATCATCCAGTCGAGCACCTGCCGCCGGTAAAAAGCGAACTTTCCCACCCAGAACACCGCGCAATTTACTCAATACTAAACGATCGGCCAGCTTATACATCTGCTCAGAGAGCCACGATGAGGTTTGCCCACTTTGCAAATTTTGGAATTTGCGCTCGCCACACCCTACCGCCCAGCGGAATAACATCCGGCGATGCCATTTCGCCAGAGCAACTTTATCATTAATGGCGCTGAACACTTTCTCGTAGAAACGGGGAACCGCACACATGACTGTCGGTTTTACTGTCTGCATCGCTGCGCGTACCCAATTAGTGTCACTGATATACACATTTTGCGCGCCAGTATGCATGACATAAAAACTCCAGGCCCGCTCAAACACATGGGACAACGGCAAGAAGCTAAGAGAAGTATCGTCAGATGTCAGGGTCAAACGTTGGTCATGTAAGTAGAGCTGAGCCGCCATATTTCGGTACTCCAGCATCACACCTTTCGGTTCCCCCGTGGTACCTGAGGTATAGATCAAGGTGAATAAGTCACTTAAATCGCAACCTTCTATACGCGCGGTTAATAGATGCTGTTGTACGGCATCTGGCTGTTGTTCAAAATCAGCCAAATGTTGAGCATATTCGCAACCACGTAAATCAACACCAGGGTCTAATACAACAATATGGCTAAGCTGCGGACACAGCGGCTTGAGTGTGATCGCAACGTCAAATTGTGCTTGTCCACCGACAAACAAAATACGCACATCAGCATCATTCACGACATAAGCCGCTTGAGCCGTTGTATTGGTGGCATACAACGGCACACTCACGCCACGAATCTGTAAAATAGCTAAATCCGCCAATGACCAGGCCATGCTGTTATTAGCAAAAATCCCAATACGCTCTTGGATGGCAGCCCCCAAGGACAACAAAGCCGCAGAGATCCGCGTTACGTGAGTATCAATCTGCCGCCAGGTCAGCTGATTTTCCCCTTCTGGCGACCATTCACGAAAGGCGACTTTGTCGGTTCTCTGGCTTATTTGTTGGCGCAAACGGCGCACAAGGTGGTATTGATCTAATATTTGGGTCATAAACATCGCAGCTCGCTGGGAAATCATTCGTTAAAGTGTACCGCCACTTTTTGCCTGTTAGCTTTCAACTTACATGCGTTCACTTTTTTTCGCGCAGTCTACTCACTCTATAGGCTATGGCAAATAAAATTCGGCACAGAAGTGTGAGCTGAAATGGATTTTGACGAAAAATACAGCAGTCAGAGTAATAGAGAGGGAATTAAAGTGGATAAAAGCATTTGGCTGGATTGGATCATAATTAAACACCAGAAATAATGATGTTAAAGGTAACTGCTGCCCTTGCCTGCCACTGAGAATAAGACAACTTCAGCAGCAGGACTTAATGATAATAATTAAGAAGGAATATTAAGCTGGCTGAGTAATTCTTTCATCCACTGATGTCCTTTATCTCTATCCGTTGATTCATGCCAGGTGAGGTAACATGGGCGACATGTTTCTTCCCAAGGTAAGGAAATCAGTTTCAGATTAAGCGCTTCACTGTATGTTTGAACCAACCAGCGAGGAGCAATGGCGACAAAGCTAGTTTGAGATACGATATTCAGCACACTGTTCATATCAGTACTTTCATAAGCAATATTTTTGGTGCTAATAGCTGATTCATAATAAAGTTGGCTGAAAGAACCCACTTTATCCAATGAGACAATCGCATGTGATTCAGAAAGGAGTTGTTCTTGCGTAATTGAATTATCAATACGTGGATGATTTTTAGATACCGCTAAAACTAATTCATCATTGGATAATGAGACATGATGAAAATCTGAACGTTCGAATTTGGTATAACCTATCACAAACTCTGTTTCTTGATAACGTAATTGATGCTCAATGTTCTCATTAAGATAAGATCTAACAATGAGCTGAACATTAGGTGCTAATTGATTAACTCGTTGTATAATCGGTGCTATCAACCTGATATCCAGAGGGCTACAAATAGATAGATTAAATACTCTCCCACTGTTTTTAGCTTCAAACCCCGCACCTGGCAACTCATTTTGTACTAATTGCAATGCTTGCCTAACAGGGCCAAAAAGCTGCCGCGCTCTGGCCGTTGGCTGAATACCTCGACCATAACGCACGAACAATTCATCATTAAACATCACTTTAAGACGAGCAACAGCATTACTTACCGCAGGCTGGGACATTCCCAGTGACTGTGCTGCGCGTGTGACATTATGCATTTGCATCACAGCATCGAAAACAGTTAATAGATTAAGGTCAACACTGCGTAAATGAACATCGTTACCTTCCTTTTTAGTGACTTGACTGTCAATTACTAAGTTGTGTTCAAACATGCTTAACTCCACTAAGCTTTATGCAGATGGCATGATTAATAAATAACCTCATAGATATTTGTCTCTTTTTCAAAAATATCTTTGAACACTTATCATTAATGATACCAATATTCTCTTTAATACCTCGACGAGGTAGAATCGAGTCTCATCCTTGTATAAGTGCGAAAATATAAATCACACCTAATGCATTTGGTAATCAGTAAATATCCATAGGCATACATATAAACAATAAACATATGCAAAATATTTTGCATGGTGAATAGAACTAATCTACATTATCAATAACAAGACAACATCTTGTCAGCATTAAAATATAACCTTGACATGTTCACATCACAAAATGAGAACATTAACAACTATGACATTAATGAATAATAAATTCTCCACTTATAACTTATTAATCCTTAATTGATCTTAAAAAAACAATAATAGCGAGGGGTTTAGACCTTAATCTAGTTATAATTAATATAAATAGCCATAAAATATAAGAAGCATGAACCAATCCAGGTGATAAGATAAAATATAATACATATAAAACCCTTACCTATATAAATAAAAAATAAGATCCCCTGCTGTTGGATTATTTGATTATTAACTTATTACGTTTAACACTTCTCTGCGCCCCTATTCCCTAACGCGGTTTTTAACAGTCCATAGTCTGAGAGTAAATAGCCGATCTGTTCATAAAATCGTAAAGAGAACAATAATCCATAATTTTAACGTTATACCAAACAAAGTAAAAAATATCACTTGTATTTTTAGATGATAAAACTTAAAAATTTAACTTTTAGGTTTTATATGCCGTTATAAGGAATTTAGAATCCCCGTAACCAGTTGAACACGCCATTTTAAACAAATGTTGACACAACCATAGAATTCACGTATCAATTTATGCAACGCAATATTTTAACTAATGAGAAACTGAAAAATCATGTTCTACTCAACCCGTCTACTAGGCCTACTACTTAACGCATCTCTCTTGCGCGGTATGTTGGTGGACGGAAATCAGAACTGATTCAGTCATCAAGATTAACAAGCCCGCGCAAATGCGCGGGTTTTTTTTTTACCCGCTAAGCGCAAAAGTAAACACGACAAGGAATAACCCATGAGCCAACAAGTCATTATTTTCGATACAACATTGCGCGACGGTGAACAAGCATTGCAAGCCAGCTTGAGTGTAAAAGAGAAGCTGCAAATCGCGTTAGCACTGGAAAGAATGGGTGTTGATGTCATGGAAGTCGGTTTCCCGGTTTCCTCACCTGGCGATTTTGAATCCGTTCGCACCATCGCGCAGCAAGTGAAAAATAGCCGGGTGTGTGCCTTGGCCCGCTGTGTAGATAAAGATATAGATGTTGCCGCAGAAGCTTTGCGTATTGCCGAGGCCTTCCGTATCCACGTGTTTTTGGCGACCTCTACCTTACATATTGAATCCAAGTTAAAGCGCTCGTTTGATGATGTGTTGGCGATGGCGGTACATTCAGTGAAACGCGCCCGCAACTATACCGATGACGTAGAATTCTCTTGCGAAGACGCAGGCCGTACTCCAATTGACAACTTGTGCCGTATCGTAGAAGCCGCAATCAATGCCGGTGCTACTACCATCAATATTCCTGATACCGTCGGCTACACCACACCATATCAATTCGGTGGCATCATCACTGACTTGTATCAGCGTGTACCGAATATTGATAAAGCCATTATCTCTGTCCATTGCCATGACGATTTGGGTATGTCGGTTGCCAACTCCATTACTGCGGTGCAAGCCGGGGCACGTCAGGTCGAAGGCACTATTAATGGTTTGGGTGAACGCGCAGGTAACTGTTCACTGGAAGAAGTTATCATGGCCATTAAAGTGCGCGAAAACATGTTGGGCGTACATACCAATATTAATCATCAAGAAATTTACCGTACCAGCCAATTGGTCAGTAAATTATGCAATATGCCAATACCTGCAAACAAAGCTATTGTCGGTAGCAATGCATTCGCTCATTCCTCCGGTATTCATCAGGATGGCGTGCTGAAAAATCGCGAAAACTACGAAATCATGACCCCACAATCCATCGGCTTGAAAGAAGTGCAGTTAAACCTGACTTCCCGCTCGGGCCGTGCCGCAGTGAAGCACCGGATGGAAGAAATGGGTTATCAGGATAAAGATTACAATTTGGATTCCTTGTATGACGCGTTCCTGAAGCTGGCGGATAAGAAAGGCCAAGTTTTTGATTACGATTTGGAAGCCCTGGCATTCATCAATAAACAGCAGGAAGAGCCAGAGCATTACCGTTTGGACTATTTCAGTGTGCAGTCTGGTTCGAGTGTGATGGCGACCGCATCAGTGAAATTGGTATGTGGTGAAGAAATCAAATCAGAAGCCGCCACAGGTAATGGCCCGGTTGACGCGGTGTATCAAGCCATCAACCGCATTACCGATTACCCCATTGAGCTGGTGAAATATCAACTGTCTGCCAATGGTCAGGGTAAAGACGCATTAGGTCAGGTTGATATCGTGGTTGACCATAAAGGCCGTCGCTTCCACGGTGTGGGGCTGGCTACAGATATTGTCGAGTCATCTGCTAAGGCGTTGGTTCACGTATTAAATAACATCTGGCGCGCTCATCAGGTAGAAATCGAGAAGCAGCGTCTGCAACAAAATAATCAGGAAATGGTGTGAACATGACTAAGACTTATCATATTGCCGTTTTGCCCGGAGACGGTATTGGCCCTGAAGTAATGGCTCAGGCAAATAAAGTATTGGATGCCGTGCGCCAGCGTTTCAGCATCAAGATTTCAACCAGCGCTTATGATGTCGGTGGCGCAGCTATCGACCGTCATGGCAGTCCGTTACCACCAGCAACAGTGAGTGGATGCGAACAAGCCGACGCCATTTTATTCGGCTCAGTGGGCGGCCCGAAATGGGAACATTTACCACCGGCGGAACAACCGGAGCGCGGTGCGCTGTTGCCATTACGCAAACACTTTAAATTATTCAGTAACTTGCGCCCTGCGCGTCTGTATCAAGGATTAGAAGATTTCTGCCCATTGCGCAGTGATATCGCAGCGAAAGGTTTCGATATTCTATGTGTGCGCGAATTAACCGGCGGGATCTATTTCGGTCAACCCAAAGGTCGTGAAGGCCAGGGGATGCACGAACGTGCATTTGATACCGAAGTTTACCATCGCTTTGAAATTGAACGTATTGCTCGCATTGCTTTTGAGTCCGCTCGCAAACGCGGCGGCAAAGTTACTTCTATTGATAAAGCCAATGTGTTGCAGAGTTCCATTCTGTGGCGTGAAGTCGTTACCGCTATTGCGGCGGACTATCCAGATGTTGCGTTATCCCATATGTATATTGATAACGCCACCATGCAGTTAATTAAAGATCCATCCCAGTTTGACGTCTTGCTGTGCTCTAACTTGTTTGGCGACATTTTGTCAGATGAGTGCGCCATGATTACCGGCTCTATGGGCATGCTGCCCTCTGCCAGTCTGAACGAACAAGGCTTTGGTTTATATGAACCTGCGGGCGGTTCCGCACCGGATATCGCGGGCAAAAACATTGCCAACCCTATCGCGCAAATTCTGTCTTTAGCCCTGTTATTGCGCTTTAGTTTAGGTAAAGACGATGCGGCGGCGGCTATCGAAAATGCCATCAATCGTGCTTTGGAACAAGGTTATCGCACCGCTGATTTGGCCGGTGATGGCACAGCAATCGGCACCAACGAAATGGGCGATATCATCGCTAAATTCGTGGCGGAGGGGGTATAAAATGGGTAAAACCTTATATCAAAACAAGACGTTATATCAGAAATTGTATGATGCGCATATTGTTTACGAAGCGCCGAATGAAACCCCGCTGTTGTATATCGATCGCCACTTAGTGCATGAAGTGACATCGCCGCAGGCCTTTGATGGCTTGCGCGCCATGGGCCGCCCGGTGCGTCAGCCAGGTAAAACCTTTGCCACCATGGATCACAACGTTTCGACACAAACCAAAGATATCAATGCCAGTGGTGAAATGGCCCGCATTCAGATGCAGGAACTTATCAAGAACTGTGCTGAATTCGGCGTGTCTTTGTATGACTTGAATCACCCATTCCAAGGCATTGTCCATGTTATTGGCCCAGAGCAAGGAATGACATTGCCGGGAATGACGATTGTTTGTGGTGATTCCCATACCGCGACCCACGGTGCATTTGGCTCATTAGCATTTGGTATCGGTACCTCAGAAGTTGAACATGTGTTGGCCACCCAGACGCTGAAGCAAGGTCGGGCCAAAACCATGAAAATCGAAGTCAATGGTGAGGTGGGCCCAGGCATTACCGCCAAAGATATCGTGTTAGCAATTATCGGCAAAACCGGCAGCGCCGGTGGTACTGGTCATGTAGTGGAATTCTGTGGCAGCGCGATTGAAGCTCTGAGCATGGAAGGCCGCATGACATTGTGCAATATGGCAATTGAAATGGGTGCCAAAGCCGGTTTAGTCGCACCGGACGACACCACTTTTAACTATCTGAAAGGCCGTCAATTCGCCCCAACAGGTGAGCAATGGGAACAAGGCGTAGCCTACTGGCGCACCTTGAAATCTGATGCTGACGCTAAATTTGATACTGTGGTGACCTTAGATGCCGCTGATATCGCGCCACAAGTTACCTGGGGCACCAATCCGGGCCAGGTGATTGCGGTTAATCAAATCATCCCGGCACCAGAGTCTTTTAGTGATCCTGTTGAGCGCGCTTCAGCCGAAAAAGCCTTGGCTTATATGGATTTACGCCCCGGAATCAAATTGACCGAAGTCGCGATTGATAAAGTCTTTATCGGTTCTTGCACTAACTCGCGTATTGAAGATTTACGTGCCGCAGCCGCAGTGGCGCAAGGGCGTAAAGTGGCCAGCGGTGTGCAGGCGATTGTGGTGCCCGGCTCCGGCCCGGTGAAAGCACAAGCCGAAGCGGAAGGTTTGGATAAAATCTTTATCGAAGCCGGTTTTGAGTGGCGTTTACCCGGCTGCTCCATGTGTTTGGCGATGAATAACGACCGCCTGGAACCCGGCGAGCGCTGTGCATCCACCAGCAACCGTAACTTTGAAGGGCGTCAGGGCCGTGGGGGTCGCACCCATTTGGTTAGCCCGGCAATGGCAGCCGCAGCTGCGGTCAGTGGTCACTTTGCTGATGTCCGCGACTTATCTGCTGCCACCCACTAACCGGAGATACCACCATGACAAAATTTACTCAACACACTGGTTTTACTCAACACACTGGTTTTACTCAACATACGGGTCTGGTCGCTCCGTTGGATGCGGCGAATGTCGATACCGACGCGATTATCCCGAAACAGTTTTTGCAAAAAGTGACGCGCACTGGTTTTGGTCAGCACCTGTTTAATGACTGGCGCTTTCTGGACGATGCAGGCAAAGTGCCTAACCCTGAATTTGTGCTGAACCAACCGCGCTATCAGGGGGCGACCATTTTGTTAGCACGCGAAAACTTCGGCTGCGGTTCATCACGTGAACATGCACCTTGGGCACTGACAGATTTCGGTTTTAAAGTGGTTATTGCTCCGAGTTTTGCTGATATTTTTTACGGCAATTCATTTAATAACCAATTATTACCGGTAACATTAAGTGAAGGTGATATTGATACTTTATTCCAGCTGGTTAAAGAGAATGAAGGTATCGAGTTTATTGTCGATTTAGAACACCAAACGGTGAATGCCGGTGGAAAAAGTTATTCTTTCGAAATTGATAGTTTCCGTCGTCATTGCATGATTAACGGTTTAGACAGTATTGGCCTGACACTCCAGCATGAAAGTAATATTTCGGCCTACGAAAAACAACAGCCAGAATTCCTACGTTAATTATTTTTAGTTCATTTTGTGAGTCTATTGTTGGTGTCAGGATGCCCCTGACCCAACAATTAAAATCGATAAAAATCCTAATCAAAAAAAATCATTCACCTTCACTTGCCATTGACAGTAAAACCCAAACCCCATATCAATCAGACTGTTATATAACAGCACCGTAACCCATTAGATTACATAAATATTAATGACTCTAATATAGTTTTAATTGATTGTAATTTGTGCTGAATATCACTTTTTATTTTTTAAACAACGCTATGCTGTTACTCACTATCCACACCTAGAGGGCGCCTTATGACACGCATTGCATTGCGTTACCAAGCACGCATCTCCGGCGACAGCCGAGCCTGGTTTAATATTGATTACCGCCTTGCCAACGATTTCCCGCGTTAATTCCCCCATTGCTTATTCAGCTTAGGCTGAAAAAACTCATTTCTTTATTTTGTTGCCGTCATAGGTAATACGAATAGTTATTTTCGTTCGTTACTACATGACTGCATTTTTAATATTAATATATATACCCAAAGTAATTGGAGTTGCAGGTAGGCTGCAAGCAAACAAATCCCGATGAGCTTATTCGAGTAGGTCAACTACAAGTAAGTGATTCGGGTACGTGCGCGCAGCTAACGCCCCTGCGGCTTCAAGTACAAAGGGTATTTGGAGTAATAAGCCATGAAACGCATCCCTGAACCCTTCCGTATTAAAATGGTTGAAAATATTCGGATGACCAATCGGGAAGATCGTGAGAAAGCACTGATTGAAGCGGGCTATAATCCATTCTTATTACCAAGTGAGGATGTTTATATTGATTTACTGACTGACTCCGGCACCGGGGCGATGAGTGACCGTCAGTGGGCTGGCTTAATGATGGGTGATGAGGCCTACGCCGGTTCACGTAACTATTATCACCTGTGTGATCAGGTTAAAAAACTGATTGGCTACCCATTTACTATCCCAACACATCAGGGCCGTGGCGCTGAACAAATCCTGTTCCCTTGCCTGATTGCGAAAAAACAAAAAGCCGGTGGCGCCAAGAACCCGGTCTTTATTTCTAACTTCCATTTTGATACCACCGCCGCTCACGTTGAGATGAATGGTGCTAAAGCTATCAACGTTGTCACCCCGAAAGCCTTTGATACTGTGGCTTATTATGACTGGAAAGGTGATTTCGATTTAGACCAACTGAAAGCAACAATTGCCGAATATGGCGCTGACAACGTGGTGTCAATTATTACCACCGTCACCTGTAACAGTTCCGGTGGGCAGCCCATTTCAATGAGCAATATGCGCGAAGTGTATCGCATAGCTCAACAGCATAATATTCCGGTGGTGATTGACTCCGCCCGTTTTTGTGAAAATGCCTGGTTTATCAAACAACGCGAGCCGGGTTATAGCGATAAATCGATCAAAGAGATCATTCTGGAAATGTATCAATATGGCGATATGCTCACCATGTCAGCCAAAAAAGACCCGATGGTAAATATTGGCGGCTTATGCTGTTTCCGTACCGATGAAGACCTATTCAACGACGTTCGTATCCGTTGCGTGCCAATGGAAGGTTTTGTCACTTATGGTGGGTTGGCCGGTCGCGACATGGAAGCGCTGGCCATTGGGCTGGAAGAAGGGATGAATGAAGACTTCCTGACATACCGTATTGGGCAGGTAGAGTATCTTGGCGAACGGCTGCGTGCTGGCGGTATTCCGATTCAATATCCTACCGGCGGTCATGCGGTGTTTGTCGATGCCAAAATCCTGCTGCCGCATATTCCAGCCGAACAATTCCCGGCACAGGCCCTGAATAATGCGTTGTATCTGGAAGCAGGTATTCGCAGTGTGGAAATTGGATCCTTGCTGCTAGGCCGCGATCCACAAACCGGTAAACAAAAACCATCGCCATTGGAACTGCTGCGCCTGACCATCCCGCGCCGAGTCTATACCAATGACCATATGGATTACATTGCCGACGCCCTGATTTCACTCAAATCACGTGCCGAAGAAATCAAAGGCTTAACCTTCACCTACGAACCCCCTGTTCTGCGCCACTTTGTTGCCCGATTAAAACCTATCGAATAAGCGGCAACCGCCATACCAAGACCACGCCCCCTGCTGCTCTGGCAGGGGGAAAACAGCTACAAAATCGCTACCTCTATAAGTGGTAAAACCACACGAGGACACCCTACTATGGCCCAAACTACACTAGAAGATCAGGTCACAGCAGCAAAAATTAAAAATCCTTCCCTCCTCGGCGGTGCCATGATTATTGCAGGCACTATCGTCGGCGCAGGGATGTTTTCACTACCCGTTGTCATGTCAGGGATCTGGTTTTATTGGTCTATTGCGGTTCTGGTTTTTACCTGGTTTTGCATGCTTCACTCAGGATTAATGATCCTCGAAGCCAACCTCAACTATCATACCGGTGCCAGTTTTGACACCATCACCAAAGACTTACTGGGCAACGGCTGGAATGTGATAAATGGCCTGACCGTCGCCTTTGTTCTCTATATTCTGACCTACGCCTATATCTCTGCCAGTGGCTCGGTTATTCAGCATACGCTACGCGGAATGGGAATAGACTTCCCAGCCCGACTGGGCGGCCTGTTCTTTGCTTTATTCGTCGCTTTTATTGTTTGGCTCAGTACCACCGCGGTGAGCCGAATGACCACTATCGTGCTGGGTGCCAAGATACTCACTTTCTTTATGACATTCGGCGGGTTGTTAGGCCATGTCGAACCGGTGAAATTGTTTAATCTGAGTGACGCCAACCCAAGCTACCTGCCCTATCTATTGATGACACTGCCATTTTGTCTGGCGTCATTCGGTTATCACGGTAATGTCCCCAGTTTGATGAAGTATTACGGTAAAAACCCACACCGTATCCGCAACTGCTTGTTATTTGGCACCTTGCTGGCGCTGGCGCTATATATCATCTGGTTGGTCGGCACTATGGGGAATATTCCACGACCACAATTTCGCGAAATAGCCAGTCAGGGGGGTAATATTGATGTGCTGGTCAGTGCGCTGGGCGGGATATTAAAAAGTTCGTCAATGGATCTACTGCTGACAGTATTCTCAAACTTCGCCGTCGCCAGTTCATTTCTGGGCGTCACTTTGGGCTTATTCGATTATCTAGCTGATTTATTTAAATTTAACGACAGTCGTTTGGGTCGGGCAAAAACAGCTGCCATCACCTTCCTGCCGCCAATATTGGGTGGGTTGATTTATCCCGATGGTTTCATTTACGCCATCGGTTATGCCGGACTAGCCGCTACCGTCTGGGCTGCCATTGTTCCTGCGCTGCTGGCACGGGCTTCACGCAAACGCTTTGGTAGCCCGCTGTATCGCGTCTGGGGCGGTACCCCGATGATTGTATTGATTTTACTATTCGGGGCGATTAATGCCATCGCCCATATCCTGTCGAGTCTGAACTTGCTGCCCGTTTACTAAAACGCTACACAGCGCCCTGACTGAGTTAATAAGCGGGGAAATGTACCGAATGGGTCGTAGCGACGTAAGTCGCCGGAGTGCCCATCGGTGCAGTCGCCCCGCCAGTCCCGATGTTGCAAAATAGGTTGTTCACCAATCACAGCGCCCTACGGGGCGCTAAGCTTCCCTCACTCGCGCACAAATAATAAGCGATAGAATGGCGAGAATCATCGCCATGACATACACCGAATTATGACCCCAGGTTTCAGTTAATACTCCTTGCAACACCCCCGCCAGAATCACCCCAGTTGAAATACTGTTGGTAAACAGTGTGGTGGCAGCTCCCGCTCTGCCCGGCATTAAATCCTGAAAATAAAGCATCCCAATTCCGGCAACAATACCGATGAAAATGGCATTAAAAATCTGCAATAACATCAATGCTGTTTTAAATTTAAATAACACCAGCCCAGTATAAAACAGCACACCAGCCAGCACGGCGAACAGCATAATTTTACGCTTACCAAAACGCCTGACCGAATAACCCGCCAGCAGCATAATAGGAATTTCCAGCCCAGCCGCCGTTCCCATCAATAAGCCGGCCAGCCGCTCCGGCAGCCCCAGATTAGCAGTGATATATAACGGCATATCAATGATGTACATGGTGTTGCATGTCCACATCAACATTGAGGCAATAAACAGCAGCAGGACATCTTTATCGGCAAACAGGCTACCCTGCGCAACCGCAGGCGCATCCACCACCGGCTCGGCTCGCTGCACCGACGGCAAAATAAACCACACCACCAGCGCACTCAGCACAAAGATACCCGCAGCAATGCTGAACATCAGAGTAAAGCCATAATTCAGCGCCAGCATAAATGATAATGGCGGTCCGATAACCCACGCTAATGAAAGCTGCGCACGCATAATTGAGCTAAACATCACCACTTCACGGGCTGAGCTATCGGCATATTCACGCGCCAGAGCGAAAATCTGTGGCATGGCAGTGTTAGCCACCGAGGCCAACAGTACACCGGCGGTGATCAAGGTAAGATAATCGCGATTAAAAGCAAACAGCAGGCAGTTCCCCACCGCCATCAGATAGCAAACCATAATCAGCTTGCGGCGATCACCCCGAGCATCCGATCGCTTGGCCAATACAAAGCTGACGGTGATCCCCGCGATAGCATTGACGGTATAAAATAGCCCAACCCACAGCGGGCGCACTTTCACTTCGGTGCTTAAAAATAGACTTAAGGTGGGAGCCTGCAAAGCGCCTGCAATACCAGAGAGAAAAGCCACCACAAAGAACGCAAGAAAAACCGGGTTGATACGACGGGAAAAGGTTAAAGCAGATTTCATTCCAGGCTCCAGCGCCAGAAATAGCAATTGTTAGAATAAATGACAGGTAATAAAACGAGATTTTTGATAGAGCATATTACTATTATTCGAAATGTATGGAATTAAAATAAATCGGAATGGCTTCCCACGCGGTATAACTTCAGGCTAGCATCGGTACGTTGATAAATTAAGAGTAAATCTGGCATGCCATGGCACTCAAGATAGCCAATGTAGTTGCCTATCAAGGGATGTTCTTTGTATTTTGACGGGAGTTTTTCGCCCGTTTGCAACAACGAAATAATTTCTAAAATAACTTTCTGTGCTTTTTTATTGTTTGTATACCGTTTTGCATCTTTTTTAAAGCGACTTTGATAAACAATCTCAAGCATGTTTACCAACCAAGATCACGTTTTAGCGCATTAACTGTATCAACACGACAAACTTCCACCCCATTTTCTAGATCACGGATAGCTTGTAAGGTTTCCTGATTAGGTTGAAGTAAATCTATGGGCAGTTCTGCATTAACAGCAAGGCGATTAACTACCATGCGGATTACGGTAGACAAATCAAGGCCAAGCGCTTTTGCGTTAGCCATCGCAGCAGCTTTAGATGCAGGAGAGACTCTAGCTCGAACCACAGTATCAGTCATAATTACCTCCATTAAGTTATCCTTATCGTAGCCACAGCGTAGCTACACGTCAAGGATAAAAAAAGCCAGTGGCATAAACCACTGGCTGGTGAAACTCACCATTACTCAGAAATTTTTGGTGCTCAGTAAAGCAAGGCTAGCTTACAAAGTATGTTCAGTGCGGGCGATAATATCATCCTGCGCATCCGGCGACAGCGCGGTGAAGAATGCCGAGTAACCCGCCACCCTGACCACTAAATCACGGTAGCGATCCGGGTGCTGTTTGGCCTCAAGCAATGTCTCACGCGACACAATGTTGTATTGCACATGCCAGCCCAGATACTCCTCAAAGAAGGTGCGCAGCATCATCATTAACTTTTCACGGTCACGCGGATTATCCAATGTGGACGGATTCAGTTTTTGATTGAGTAATACCCCGCCCAGAATGGAGGCGGTCGGTAATTTCGATAGCGAGTTAAACACCGCCGTTGGCCCCAGATGGTCGGTGCCAGAAGCCGGACTAGCCCCTTCCGCCAGTGGGCTGTGCGCTTTACGGCCATCCGGTGTCGCCATGGTCGCTGCGCCAAAGGGCACGTTGGCAGAGATAGACGAGGTTCCCGCATAATAGGTGCCGCCAATCGGGCCGCGACCAAAACGTGTATTGTGATATTGCTTCAGTTCATCAATGTAAGTCTGATAAGCCCGCACTAACAGGTGGTCGACGTCATCAACGTCATTGCCATATTTCGGCGCTGAATTTATCAAGTGCTGACGCAGTTGCTCGCCATTCAAACCGGCAAAATCATTGGCTAATGCTGTAGCCAGTTGCTGTTGGCTGATAAGTTGTTGTTCAAATACCAATTTTCTCACCGCCGCCAGGCTGTTACCCAAGTTGGCAATCCCGACTTGCAAACCAGAAACCCAGTCATAGCGCGCCCCGCCTTGCTTGATACTTTTGCCACGCTCAATGCAATCATCCACCAGCGCAGAACAGACAATATCGTGGGCGTTCTCTTCCAATACCGTATCCACTACACACTCTATCTCGATAGATTTGCGGGTGTAGTAACGAATCTGCGCATCCCATTGCGCCATCACTTGAGAGAAATCGCTAAAGTTGCCCTTCGACAAACCTTGCTCTTGCGGCAAGAATACCTGCCCGGAGGTGGCATCACGGCCCTGCTCCAGCGCCGCCAACATCACTCTGGCAAAGTTAATGAAACTCATGCCGGTGCAGCGGTAACCCCACTTACCGCCAACCGCCGTTTCAATACAACCAATTGCTGCGTAATCATAGGCATCCTGTGGCTCGACACCCAGTTTGATAAATTCGGGTATAACAATTTCGTCGTTGTTAAATGCTGGCATACCAAAACCACAGCGAATAACTTGCACGCAGGCATCGAGGAAATCATCACTGATACCGGCGTGATAGCGCACACTGAGGTTGGGCTGGGTTGAACGCAAGCGCCCACAGGATTCCAACACCGCGTAGGAAAGTGGATTCACCGCATCAATAGATTTGCCCTGTACCAGCTTTTGCCCGCCAATAGTGACGTTTTGATAAAGTGGGCTGCCCGCTGAAGCTTTGGAGTGCGAGCCGGAGCGGATTTTATTCACCTCCAGCAATTTCAACCAGCAGCTATGCAGCATTTCAATCGCTTGTTCGCGGCTGAGGGTGTTTTCCAATTCGACATCGCGGCGATACCACGGATACAAATATTGATCCAGACGACCAAACGAAACCGAATGACCATTGGATTCAATTTGCAAAATCAGCTGAATGAAGTAGCACAATTGCAGGGCTTGCCAGAAAGTTTGCGGTGGCTGGTGGGCAATTAATTCACAGTTTTCGGCGATTTTTTGTAGCTCGACGCGCCGCCAGTCACGCGTTTCCTCCTGCGCCATTTGCCGTGCCACCGCAGCGTAGCGCTCAATATGTTCGCTCAGAGCCGCCAGCGAAATATCAATGGCTTTCAGGAATTGTTCTTTATGCAGGTCACTCCAGTCCGTCAGTTGCAGCCGAGAACGACGGCTGGTCACTTTACTGCGCAGGCCATCCAGCCCTTTTTCCAGCAATAACGGGAAGTTAACCGCCAAATGCGCATCGCCAGAGGTCATATTGCCCTCGGCTTTTATAATGCCGGTCGCCAGCAAGGCTTTTTGCTCATCGGTAAACATGCCGTAGCAGCGGTCTTGCACCGTTTGACCGCGCCACCACGGGCACAACTGGTGTAATACCGCTTTGTCTTCTTCACTGACGGAGAAACCGGCCCCAGGGCGATCGGCCAGCTCGTCAATTTCACTCTCAATCCAGCTCACCGTGTATTCTGGAAAAATCGGCGCGGCGCGCAGTTGACTGGCCTGATTACCAATGATTAGCTCATCATTCTTAATCCAGATGGTGCGTTGCTGTAGATGATGAGCCAGCGCCAGCGCCCGCCGAACAGACAGCGGTTTATCCTGATGCTGTTGATAAACCTCGGTATAGTGCACAGCCCGCTCAGTACAGACTGGCGGTTTTACAATATGAATCAGCGCGTTTTTATGCTGTTTTGTCCGTTCGCTTAAGGTTACCAAATCGAGAGTGGTCATTGCGTCATCCTCTTAAAATTGCGGTAAGACCCTTGTCACGGGCATAATTTTCCGCAAAGGCCAGCAGGTCAGGAGAATCTAAAGGTGTCTTGGCTGCCAGATATTCTTCACCCAGCAGTGAGTATTTGTTGATGCCCAGCGTGTGATAAGGCAAAAAGTGAATCTCTTTCACTCCAATCTCATCCGCAGCAAAATCGACAATGCCTTGTAGCGAGCGGAGGTCAGCGTTGAAATCTGGGATTAAGGGCACCCTTACGGTGATATTGGTGCCTGCCGCTGCTAATTTACGGAAGTTATCCATTACCCGCTTAGCCGAGCCGCCCGTCCACTGTTGAAAGCGTTGTTCATCGGTATGTTTCAAATCCGCCAGCATCAAATCAAGCCACGGCAAAGCGGGGGCAATATAGCGCCACGGGGTATGCAAACAAGATTCAACCGCGGTATGGATTCCTTGCTGGTGACAGCGCTGCAATAATTCAGCCGCCACTTCCGGCTGCATAAAAGGTTCACCGCCAGATAATGTCACCCCGCCGCCACTGCGCCGATAAAATGGTAAGTCGCGTAACAGTGTCTCCATAGTGGCATCGATATCAATCGGGCTGCCGCACACCGTCAGGGCACCGCTCGGGCAGCGAACCTTCAGCACCTGAATATCGTTTTCTGCTAATTGCTGGCGATGAATAACAATTTTATTATCAATACGTTGGATTGCTTGTGGGCAAGTTTGCTGACACAAATCACAACCTGATAAACACAGGCGCGAGTCAAATAATACCTCTGGCTGACGTGAGCGACTTTCTGGGTTTTGGCACCAGCGGCAACTCAACGAGCAACCTTTAAGGAACACCACACTGCGAATACCGGGGCCGTCATGAGTGGAATAACGTTGTAAGTTGAAAATCATCTTATTCCTCCCTTGGTGGTGATTGCACCGACATTGCCGCGTTAAGCTACTTTCATTGGCAACCAGTATCTGCGTAATATAGGGAAAGAAAAATTGATGAAATTTGTCGAGGAGTTCCTCTTTTATGTCTACCGCTCGCCTGCAACAACAGTTCATTCGCCTCTGGCAACGTTTTAGCGGTTTACCAACAGAAACCACCTTGCAGGAGCTGGCTGAAGTGCTGTGCTGTTCGCGTCGCCACGTACGTTCTTTGCTGGGCAGCATGCAACAAGAGGGGTGGCTTAGCTGGCAGGCGGAAGCGGGCCGAGGTAAGCGCTCACAATTGACCTTCCTCTATTCCGGTTTAGCCTTACAACAACAACGGGCCGAAGAGTTACTGGAACAAGAGGGTATTGATCAGTTGGTGCAGTTGGTCGGGGATAAAAAAGCGGTACGCCAAATGCTGCTATCCCAGTTAGGGCGCAGCTTTCGGCAAGGTAAACATATTCTACGCGTGCTCTATTACCGCCCATTACAGAACCTACTGCCCGGCACAGCGCTACGCCGCTCAGAAACCCATATGGTACGGCAGATTTTTAATGGCCTGACACGGATAAATGAGGAAAATGGGGAACTAGAACCAGACTTATCTCATCACTGGCAAGCCATAAGCCCATTGCATTGGCGCTTTTATTTGCGCCCAGCCATTCATTTTCACCACGGCCGTGAGCTGGAAATGAATGATGTGATTACCAGTCTGACCCGATTAATCCCGCAACCACTGTTTTCACATATCACGGCGGTGCGTTCACCCACGCCGTATGTCATTGATGTGCATCTTAGCGCTCCAGATAACTGGCTGCCGTGGTTGCTGGGCAGTGTACACGCCATGATCTTGCCCCAAGAGTGGGAAAATCAACCCGACTTCCGTCGGCATCCTATCGGGACTGGCCCTTATTCTGTGATTCGTAATCACCAGAGCCAATTGAAAATTCAGGCTTTTGATAACTATTTCGGTTTCCGCGCACTGATTGACGAGGTCAATATATGGGTTCTGCCAGAGCTGTCTGAAGAATTGGTTTATTCCGGCGTACAATTGCAGGCCGACGATACCAGCAAAAATGAACTGGAAAGTCGGCTGGAAGAAGGCTGCTATTTTTTACTGTTTGACCAGCGCTCTCCCCTGACCCGCAATCCTGATATTTGTCGCTGGCTTTGTGAGCTGATTACTCCCGTCGCTCTGCTCAGCCACGCAGACCCTTTTTATCAGCGCTATTGGTCACCGGCCTACGGCATGTTGCCGCGCTGGCATCACAACCGACTCAGAGTATTGGAAACGAAACCAGAAGGTTTAACCGAACTGACTCTCACCTTCTACAGTCACCATTCAGAGTTTGATGCCATCAGTCAGACACTAACAAAATTGTTAGCAGATCAAGGTGTTAATTTAAAAATACACGTGGTGGACTACACACAGTGGTATCAAGGGGATGCCCAGAGCGACATGTGGCTTGGCAGCGCTAACTTCTACCTGCCACTGGAGTTTTCTCTGTTTGCCACTTTATATGAGCTGCCGCTACTGCAATATTGTCTGGATGAAGAGTTACACCAAGACGTTGAATTATGGCGCAATAATACCTTACAGATGGCGGATTGGAGCCAACGACTGGTTAGCCAAAATCAATTCCATCCCTTGTTCCATCACTGGCTAGAATTATACGGGCAACACAGTATGCGCGGTGTACGTATGAATACCCTCGGCTGGTTTGATTTCAAATCGGCCTGGTTTACACCGCCTGAGACTTAAAACTCTATTCACTTTCCCTGCGGAGAATAATACTCTGCGGGGATGTTGATAATAACAGATTCAATCAATACATTGGACGGCACCATCTCCTTAACGATATAATGCCAACTGACGCAAAATAAGGAGATAGCGCGGTGACAGAAACAGATATCGAAATGGAAAAAAAACTATTAGCGCATGGTTTTACACAAAAAGAAGTCAATAGGTTAAAGAAAGTTCTAACCCATGAGCATGTTAATGATGCTGGAGGTGAGACATTGGAATCACTCATCCTTGATTTAAAGAAGAGCTTTATTCCAAGCTGCTTTTGCATTTTGTTAGTCTTACTACTATATCCACTCATCGTCACCAAACCAGTTTTAATTGAAGTATCCGTTTATCTGGTCATTGCGATATTTTCCTTTTTTTGTATAAACTTGATTAACCCAATGAAATTGTCTTTTAAAGCATACAGATTCTTAAAAAATAAGAATAAAGGGGAGTAGTTCCCCTTAGACTTCATTAAAAATGGTTTGCATCTTCACGATGATTTATATCTGAGATAATACGTATTTTATTTCCTGCACTAGCAAATTTTAGCATTAAAGCGCCCTGACTCATTTTGGTGATATTTCTATAATAGTCGCTAGGAATATATCTAAACAATCGCAAAACATCAGGCTTTAAACTTAGGGCAACCACACCATACAGTGATGATGCCATATCCACAGCATGATAAGCCATCGAGCCTACTTTTGGCTCAAATCCCATAAACTTAGCGGTCGCTCTGTACCCTTTTTCCATCACACCAGTGTACTCATCGTCACCCAACAAGCGGAGAAAATTTTCAGCCGCTGTACTGGCACCACTTACGGCTAAATGTGCCCCTGCTAATTTTCCCAGAATAAAGCCAGATTTAATTATAAGCCCAAAACCTGTGCTCATCTGGAGACCACTAGTGACAACACCAATGGCATTTATGGTATAACCAATTTCATTATTATATTTTTCCATATTAATCGTCATATAGACTTTTGCTCTATCCAGCGAAAGCATAGTACCTTGCCTTTCTATATTGGCACACTCCTCTTGGATATTACTGATTGCAGCACGACACTCTGAATCAGTTTTGGCATTACGAATAATGTTTAGGTTGCCATCTGACAGTTGTTTTACTTCACTTTCAAATCGCGCCTTAAGGAAGAAATCTTTAATATGGCGGGAGGAAACAATTTTGGCTGTTTTCATTAAGTCGTTGGCAGCTGAGTGAGCCAATGCAAGAAAGTAATTATTATCCCTTTCTCTTCTATTTAAGTAAATATCCATAACGTATCATCCATAATTAAACTCACAAAAAAGATAGAATATCTTATCTTCCAATCGGTATCACTGGGCCGTCTACTCATAGAGGTCTATTTCAGCCTTTGCGTGAGTTTATCTCGCTATTTTAAGAATACACCCCGAGCGTTAATCTGATTTATTAATATCCTATGGGTATTTAATATTGGATAATTATTGACTGCATTTCCTGACTCACAAATATCTTATCGAGCAACAATACCCTTTCCCCTATTCAAATTAATCTCTACAATAGCGGCGTCTCAACGGGGTGCTAAATTGCAGAAGACGGCAAGTTAGCTGAGAGCAAACCCGTCGAACCTGATCCGGTTAACACCGGCGGAGGGATTTGAGAAAGATAACACCTGTACTTCCTATAGATACCGATGTTAGCTACCGCCTCAGATACCTTTGCCACCTTTATCCTTAAGGAGTGCAAAGTGTTTAAACGCCTTATTCCCTGCTTATTGTTACTGTCTGCGGCCACTGTGGCTGCTGATAAACCCACATTGACAGTGTATACCTATGACTCCTTTGCTGCCGATTGGGGGCCAGGGCCTGCCATTAAAAAAGCCTTTGAAGCCGAGTGCGATTGCCAACTTAAATTTGTCGCGCTGGAAGATGGCGTTTCACTGCTAAACCGCTTGCGCATGGAAGGTAAAAACAGTCAGGCCGATGTCATTTTAGGTTTGGATAACAATTTAGTACAAGCGGCGGAACAAACCGGGTTATTCGTGCCAAGTCAGGTAGATACCAGCAAATTGACCCTGCCGAAAAAATGGCAGAATAACACCTTCGTCCCGTACGACTATGGCTATTTTGCTTTTGTGTATGACAAAAACAAATTAAAAAATCCTCCTAAGAGCCTGCAAGAATTAGTCGACAGTAAAGAGCCGTGGAAGGTCATTTATCAAGACCCACGCACCAGCACTCCGGGTCTTGGCTTAATGTTGTGGATGCAAAAAGTGTATGGTGATAAAGCCCCGCAAGCATGGCAGCAACTGGCGAAGAAAACCGTCACGGTGACCAAAGGCTGGAGCGAAGCCTACGGCTTGTTCCTTAAAAGTGAAGGGGATTTAGTGCTGAGTTACACCACCTCTCCGGCTTATCATCTGATTGAAGAAAAGAAAAGTAACTATGCCGCCGCCGATTTTAGCGAAGGCCACTATCTGCAAGTGGAAGTCGCCGGTGTAGTGGCATCCAGCAAACAGCCAGAACTGGCGCAGCGCTTTATGCAATTTATGGTCACACCTGCATTCCAGAATCATATACCGACCGGCAACTGGATGTATCCAGTGATCAAAATGGATTTACCGGCCGGATTTGACACCCTGACCGTGCCACAAAAAGCATTACAATTTGATGCTAAAGACGTGGCTGATAATCGTGGCAAATGGATTCAGGCATGGCAATCCGCCGTCAGCCGCTGATCCCCGCGTGGTTATGGCCGGGGCTACTGGCCGCTTTGCTGATAGTCGGTGTCGCTTTGCTGGCGTTCACGGCTATCTGGCGGCACGCCCCTGACACGGATTGGCACAGCATCTGGCATGACAGCTATCTGTGGCATGTAATTCGCTTCACTTTCTGGCAGGCGTTTCTCTCCGCATTACTGTCAGTTATTCCGGCGATTTTTTTAGCGCGCGCCTTATACCGCCGTCGCTTTCCCGGCCGCCAACTGCTGTTGCGCTTATGCGCCATGACACTGGTGCTGCCGGTGCTGGTTGCCATTTTTGGTATTCTGACCGTTTATGGTCGCCAAGGTTGGTTGGCGGCGCTATTTGGCTGGTTGGGGATGGATTACCGCTTCTCGCCTTATGGTCTACAGGGAATCTTGCTGGCGCATATTTTCTTTAATATGCCGCTGGCGACCCGTTTGCTATTGCAGTCATTGGAAAGCATTGCCGTTGAACAGCGCCAGTTAGCCGCACAACTGGGCATGAATGGCTGGCAACATTTTCGCTGGGTTGAGTGGCCCTACCTACGCCGCCAGATCCTCCCCACTGCCGCACTGATTTTTATGCTGTGTTTTGCCAGCTTCGCCACTGTGCTCTCTCTTGGGGGCGGGCCGCAAGCCACCACTATCGAACTGGCTATTTACCAAGCACTTAGCTATGACTACGATTTGGGGCGTGCTGCATTATTGGCACTGATTCAGCTGGGATGTTGCCTGGGATTGGTGGTCATGAGCCAACGGCTAAGCTCAGTATTGGCGGTGGGCAATACTCATGGGCAAATCTGGCGCAGTCAGCAGGACAGTGCCTGGTCACGCATCAGCGATACCCTGTTAATCGGCGCGGCATTACTATTGATGGTGCCGCCATTACTGGCTGTCGTGATTGATGGCAGCAATAAAACGATATTAACCGTGCTCCAGCAACCGGCACTGTGGCACGCCTTCTTTACCTCACTGACCATCGCCATTGGCGCAGGGTTATTGTGCGTCACTCTAACCATGATGCTGTTATGGAGCAGTCGTGAACTGAAGCTGCGCCACCACGCGGCTTACGGACAAGCCATAGACGTCAGTGGCATGGTCATTCTGGCGATGCCGGGTATCGTGCTGGCGACCGGCTTTTTCTTATTACTCAATGATACGTTGGGCTTGCCGCAATCCCCTTATGCACTGGTGATTTTAACCAATGCGCTGATGGCGGTGCCCTATGCTTTAAAAGTGCTGGATAACCCGATGCGGGATCTTGCCGAGCGCTATACACCGCTGTGTTTATCACTGGATATTCGCGGCTGGCACCGTTTGCGCCATATTGAACTCAGTGCACTGAAACGCCCTCTGGCTCAGGCGCTGGCCTTCGCCACGGTACTTTCTCTTGGGGATTTTGGTGTGGTGGCGCTGTTTGGTAACGAGCACTTCCGTACCTTGCCATTTTATCTTTATCAGCAAATAGGGTCTTATCGCAGCAATGATGGTGCAGTGACTGCCCTGTTGCTGCTATTACTGTGTTTCCTGCTGTTTACACTTATTGAAAAACTGCCGAGCCGCCATGCTAAAGCTTGAGAAAATCACCTATCTGTACGACCACTTACCGATGCGCTTTGATTTGCGCATTCAACCGGGTGAGCGGGTGGCTATTCTTGGCCCAAGTGGCGCCGGTAAAAGCACTCTGCTGAGTTTGATTGCGGGCTTTTTAGCGCCAGCCAGTGGCCGAATGCTGCTGAATAATCAAGACCATACCATCACCCCACCCGCTCAAAGACCGGTATCGATGTTGTTTCAGGAAAATAATCTGTTCGCGCATTTAACTGTCGAACAGAATATTGGATTGGGATTGCATCCGGGGCTAAAGCTCAATCATGAACAAAGGTTGCTGCTCGGCCTAATAGCGCAACAAGTCGGATTAGAAGCGTGCCTCGACCGGTTACCGGCACAGCTTTCTGGCGGTCAACGCCAGCGGGCGGCGCTGGCACGTTGCTTAGTGCGTAGCCAACCTATCCTGTTGCTGGACGAGCCGTTTTCCGCATTAGACCCGGCACTGCGCAATGAAATGCTGCAATTGGTCAGTCAGGTGTGTACTAACCGCAATCTCACATTACTGATGGTGTCACACAATTTGGATGACGCCGCCCGCATTGCCGAGCGCACTTTATTGGTGGTCGATGGCCGCATTTATTACGACGGCCCCACTCAAGCACTGGTTAACGGCACCGCCCCCGAAGCCAGTGTGCTGGGCATTACTGCCCTGTGAGAACCTTCCACAACAAATGACGATAAATCGGCATAATGGGCTGCATATGCAACCAGATAAAGCTGGCGATGGCCACGATAATAGAAAGCACCGTCACCCAGCGCAAACGGGCCAAAGGCAGCCATTTGCTCAGGCGATCCGGGCTGCGTTTACCAAAACGCCACCAGCGCCATGACAACCAGCACGCCAGCCAAATCAGCATCACAACGATAAACAAGAGCCACTTAAATAGATAACTGTTGGCATTCGGCGGGATATCAATCGCCACGCCCGCGAGTATGCCGGGGAAGAAATAGAGCGGTGGCCAGGTCAGGCAACCAATCACATTCGGTAAGGCAAATTTTACCGGCGGTAGATTTAGCATCCCCGCGACCATCGGGACAATAGGCCGTGTCGGGCCAATAAAACGTCCCAGTAGCACTGTAGCCATACTATGGTTATGCAATGCATGCTCAGTTTTCGCCAATAGCGATTTATGTTTTTTCAGAAAAGACCAGCGGTGCAACGGCTCTTTGAAGCGGCGACCAATAAAGTATGAGAGCCAATCCCCCATCAAGCACCCTACCGTCGCGGCAGCCCAGGCGGTATAAAAACCCACTTCGCCACTACCAATCAATGCGCCGACACTGGTCATCATGACCGTGCCGGGCAGTAACATACCCACCAGCGCCAACGATTCTAAAAAAGTGACTAACATGACGACAAATAGCGTGAAAGCCAGAGATTGCGTCAGTAAATGTAATAAATAGGCTTCCATAGATTTGTCCGTTGGTTAACACCCAAGGCTCAGGGGCAAGGATTGTCCGGCGTGTCGTGAAATGAGTCAATCAACAAATTTCCCCTTCGTCCTTGAAGCCGCAGGGTTGTTAGCTGCGCTTACTCACCCAAATCACTTACTGGCCGTTGACCTTAAAATGAATAGACTCATCGGGATGAGACCACTTGCTGCCTACCTGCAACTCCAATGACTTTGGGTATACATGGAGCGAATGGAAATCATCATTAAAATAGACAAACACTGTATAAATAACCATACTAAGATAGCATAAACTCTCAGGCGTTATTGTTGCAGTCAGTTTGGATGCGGACAGCGCGGAGAAACCGGAGCGTACACGTAGTACGTGAGGATATCGAGCACTGCCCAAGTTCAAAATGACAAATAAAATAGCCTGTACATTACCTATAAAGGTTAGCATTGTGGCGCAACACCGTCAGGGCTTCCTGCTCACCCGCCACTGGCGCGACACGCAGGCAGGCACCGAAGTTGAATTCTGGTTAGCTACCGATGAAGGCCCGCAGCAAGTCAGGCTGCCGCCTCAACCCTCGGTAGCGTTTATCCCGGCCGAACAGCGGCAACGGGCTGAAACCGTGCTGCGTGATGAGCGCCGCTGGCAACTGCGCCCGCTTGAACTGACCGATTTCCATCAACGTCCGGTGCTGGGGCTATATTGCAATCAGCATCGTCAATTAATCCGCCTGGAAAAACTGCTCAAAGAAAGCGGAGTGAATGTCTACGAAGGTGATATTCGTCCGCCTGAGCGCTTTCTCATGGAGCGTTTTATTACCGCGCCGGTCTGGTTTAGCGGCGAAGATAATGGCAATGGCCCACTGCTCAATACCCAAATGAAGCCTGCCGATGACTATCGCCCGACACTAAAGCTGGTGTCGCTGGATATCGAAACCAGCGAACACGGCGAGCTTTATTGTATTGGTTTGGAAGGCTGCGGCCAGCGGCAGGTATACATGTTGGGGCCGCCCAATGGCAATCAGGCCGATGAAACGGCGCTGGATTTCAATCTGGAATATGTCGCCAGCCGCCCGCTATTATTGGAAAAACTCAACCAATGGCTGGAACTGCACGATCCCGATGCCATTATCGGCTGGAATCTGGTGCAATTTGACTTGCGCGTGTTACAAAAGCACGCCGACCGCTATCAAATCCCACTGCGCTTTGGCCGTGGCGGTAACTTGCTGGAGTGGCGGGAGCACGGTTTTAAGCAGGGGCACTTTTTTGCTTCGGCCGCGGGTCGGTTAATCATTGATGGCATTGAAGCATTGAAATCCGCCACCTGGAATTTCCCGTCGTTCAGCCTGGAATCGGTGTCGCAAACCTTATTGGGCGAAGGTAAAGCCAGTGATAGCCCCTATCAGCGGATGGACGAAATCAATCAGCGCTTTGCCCATGATAAACCGGCTCTGGCGCGCTATAACTTGAAAGATTGTGAACTGGTGACGCGGATTTTTGCCAAAACCGAATTACTCAGCTTCTTACTTGAGCGAGCAACGGTCACCGGGTTGGCCGCGGATCGCAGTGGCGGCTCAGTCGCAGCCTTCACCCACCTTTATATGCCACGCATGCACCGTATCGGCTATGTTGCGCCCAATTTAGGCGAGTTGCCGGAAGAGCACAGCCCCGGCGGCTTTGTGATGGATTCTCAGCCAGGATTGTATGACTCGGTACTGGTACTCGACTACAAAAGCTTATATCCCTCGATTATCCGCACTTTCTTAATTGATCCGGTGGGATTGGTAGTGGGAATGTCCCAGCCTGATGAGCAACATGCTGTGCCCGGTTTCCGCGGGGCTTGGTTCTCGCGCGAAAAGCACTGCCTGCCAGCAATTGTTAACCAGATCTGGCAAGGTCGGGAAGCGGCAAAACGTCAGCAAAACAAGCCATTATCCCAAGCCCTAAAGATAATCATGAATGCCTTTTATGGTGTTCTGGGTTCCAGCGGATGCCGTTTTTTCGACCCCAGATTGGCTTCGTCAATTACGATGCGCGGCCACGAAATTATGCGAAAAACCCGCGAATTAATTGAAGCACGGGGCTATCAGGTCATTTATGGCGATACCGACTCAACCTTTGTTTGGCTGAAAAACGCCCACAGTGAAGAACAGGCCGCCAGTATCGGCCAAGAGCTGGTGCAGTATGTGAATCAATGGTGGCAAACCCATATCCGTGAAACCTTTGATCTGCCCTGTGCTCTTGAATTGGAATTTGAAACCCACTATCGACGTTTTTTGATGCCCACCATCCGAGGTGCAGAACAAGGCAGTAAAAAGCGCTATGCCGGGTTGATTTCAACCCCTGCGGGTGACCAGATGATCTATAAGGGGTTGGAGACGGTACGCACGGATTGGACACCTCTGGCCCAGCAATTCCAGCGCGAACTGTATCTAAAGATCTTTCAGCAGCAACCTTATCAGGACTATGTACGGGATTATGTCGCCCGCACCCTCAATGGCGAACTAGACGAACAACTAATTTACCGTAAACGCCTGCGCCGCCGGCTGGATGACTACCAGCGCAATGTCCCACCTCATGCCAGAGCTGCCCGTCTGGCGGATGAGTTTAACCGCAAGCTTGGGCGGCCATTGCAATATCAAAATGGCGGCTGGATAAGCTATGTCATGACCACTGCTGGCCCCGAACCACTGGAAACCCGGCAATCCCCCATCGATTACGATCACTACCTGACACGTCAGCTACAGCCTGTGGCAGACGCTATACTTCCCTTCATGCATGATGACTTCACAACACTGATAACCGGTCAGATGGGGTTATTTTAATCGCAATTGAGCCGTTTTACAGGTGACGCAGCGCTCTGCTTCCATTACCATAGCGCCCTTGCCAAAATTCGCATCAATCATATTTACCAGACTTTTCTATTCATAACAGTCCAACAAAAAATCGAGCCGATAATTTATGCCTTTTACACTTGGTCAACGCTGGATCAGCGATACAGAAAGCGAACTTGGATTGGGTACTGTCGTTGCCATTGACGTACGCATGGTCACCTTACTGTTTCCCGCAACCGGTGAAAACCGCCTTTACGCTAGAAATGATTCTCCCATTACCCGTGTCATGTTTAATCCGGGCGATACCATCACTCACCACGAAGGCTGGCAGCTGAAAGTGGAAGAAGTGTCTGAGGAGAACGGGCTGATTACCTACATTGGTACTCGCCTGGATACCGAGGAAACCGGCGTTTCCATGCGTGAAGTTTTGCTCGATAGCAAACTGACTTTTAGCAAACCGCAAGACAGATTATTTGCCGGTCAGATCGATCGCATGGATCGGTTTGCCCTGCGTTTTCGCGCCCGTAAATACCAAAGTGAGCAGTTCCGCCTGCCCTGGAGTGGTTTGCGCGGCATCCGTGCCAGCTTGATCCCACACCAATTACATATCGCCTATGAAGTGGGTCAACGCCATGCGCCACGAGTCTTGCTGGCCGATGAAGTAGGGTTGGGTAAAACTATCGAAGCGGGGATGATTATCCATCAGCAACTGCTGTCAGGCCGTGCTGAACGTATCCTGATAGTGGTGCCGGAAAGCTTGCAACACCAGTGGCTGGTGGAAATGCTGCGCCGCTTCAATCTGCGCTTCTCATTGTTTGATGACAGCCGCTATTCTGAAGCCCTGCTCGACAGCACCAATCCGTTTGAAACTGAACAAATGGTCATTTGCTCGCTGGACTTTGTGCGCCGTAATAAACAGCGTCTGGAGCAATTAGCCGATGCGTCCTGGGATCTGCTGGTGGTGGATGAAGCACATCATCTGGCCTGGAGTGAAGAAGCACCGAGCCGCGAATATCAAGTTATTGAACAACTGGCCGAGCATATTCCCGGCGTCTTGCTGCTGACCGCAACACCAGAGCAACTGGGCCAGCAGAGCCACTTTGCTCGTTTGCGTCTGCTTGATCCTGACCGCTTCCACGATTACGAAGAATTTATTAATGAGCAGCAAAAATACCGCCCAATTGCCGATGCTGTCACATTGCTGCTGGGTGGTGAGCGCTTAACTGACGATAAGCTGAATCTGCTCGGTGAGCTGATTAACGAGCAGGATATCGAGCCACTGCTGAAAGCGGCAAACAGCCAAACTGAAGATAGCGAAGCGGCACGCCAAGAACTGGTGACCATGCTGATGGACAGACATGGCACCAGCCGTATCTTGTTCCGTAACACCCGTAATGGGGTGAAAGGCTTCCCACACCGTGTCTTGCATCAGATTAAGCTGCCACTGCCAACTCAATACCAAACGGCAATTAAAGTGTCAGGCATTATGGGTGCCAAGAAAAGCCTCGAAGCACGGGCCAAAGACATGCTTTATCCAGAGCAAATCTACCAAGAATTCGAAGGCGAAAACGCCACTTGGTGGAACTTTGACCCACGGGTTGAATGGCTGCTTAACTACCTGATTGCTAACCGCAATGAGAAAGTGCTGGTTATTTGTGCACAAGCCGCCACCGCATTGCAGCTTGAACAAGTGCTGCGCGAGCGCGAAGCTATCCGTGCCGCAGTATTCCATGAAGGTTTATCACTGATTGAACGTGACCGCGCGGCGGCCTACTTTGCCTCCGAAGAAGACGGCGCACAGGTATTATTGTGTTCAGAAATCGGCTCTGAAGGGCGTAACTTCCAGTTTGCCTGCCAACTGGTGATGTTCGATTTACCTTTTAATCCGGACTTGCTTGAGCAACGTATTGGTCGTCTGGATAGGATCGGCCAAAACCGTGAAATCCAAATAATGGTGCCGTATCTGGAAAATACCGCGCAGGCGGTGCTGGTACGCTGGTATCACGAAGGTTTGGATGCTTTCGAGCACACCTGCCCGACGGGCCGCACTATTTATGACAGCGGTTATCAAGAATTGATTACTTACCTGGCAACGCCAAGTGAGCAGGAAGGGCTGGATGAATTTATCCACACCTGCCGCCAGCAGCATGAAGGGCTGAAACTGCAATTGGAACAGGGCCGTGACCGCTTGCTGGAGATGCACTCCAACGGCGGCGAACATGGGCAAGAACTGGCAGAAATCATTGCGGACCAAGACAATGACGTTAATTTAGTCAGTTTTGCGCTCAACCTGTTCGATATTGTCGGGATCAACCAGGAAGATCGCAGCGACAATTTGATTGTGCTGACGCCATCTGACCATATGCTGGTGCCAGATTTCCCAGGATTACCACAGGATGGTTGCACGGTGACATTTGATCGCGAACAGGCATTATCGCGCGAAGATGCTCAGTTTGTCAGTTGGGAACACCCGATCATCCGTAACGGTTTGGATCTGATCCTCTCCGGAGACACCGGAAGCTGTGCGGTTTCTCTGTTGAAAAACAAAGCATTGCCGGTCGGCACTCTGCTCGCTGAATTGGTCTATGTGGTCGAAGCACAAGCACCGAAACACTTGCAATTGACCCGCTTCTTACCCCCAACACCCGTACGGATGCTGATGGATAAGAACGGCACCAACCTGGCAGCACAAGTAGAATTTGAAAGCTTCAATCGTCAGTTGAATGCCGTCAATCGCCATACCTCCAGCAAACTGGTCAACGCGGTTCAGCAAGAAGTTCACGCAATGTTGCAACAAGCAGAAGCACTAGTTGAAGAACAGGCGCGTTTGCTGATTGAAGCAGCCAAGCATGAAGCGGACGATAAATTGAGTGCCGAGCTGGCACGTTTGGAAGCCCTGAAAGCGGTTAACCCCAATATTCGGGATGACGAAATAGAGACTCTGGAACATAACCGTAAAATGGTGCTGGAAAACCTCAATCAGGCGGGTTGGCGTTTGGATGCCATTCGTCTGGTGGTGGTGACACACCAGTAATTTTAAGGCTAAAAACCGGGACTCAGTGCCCGGTTTCCTTTCAGTTCGCTATTCGTCAACCCGTTTCAGGAGCACTAATGGAACCCTATAATCCCCCACGCGATCCTTGGCTACAAATCCTGTATCAGGATGAGCACATCATGGTGGTCAATAAAGCCAGTGGTTTGCTGTCCGTTCCGGGCCGCGCGCCAGAGAATAAAGATAGCGTGATGACCCGCATTCAGGCCGATTTCCCGAGCGCGGAGTCTGTGCACCGATTAGATATGGCGACCAGTGGCGTGATTGTGGTGGCGCTGACTAAAGCGGCTGAGCGTGAGTTAAAGCGGCAATTTCGTGAACGCGAGCCGAAAAAGTCTTATGTGGCGCGGGTATGGGGCCATCTGGCGCAAGATGAAGGGTTGATCGATTTGCCTTTAATTTGCGACTGGCCGAATCGGCCAAAGCAGAAAGTGTGTTATGAAACCGGTAAATCCTCGCAAACTCAGTATCAGGTGCTATCACGGGATGCTGACGGCAGTACGCGAGTTAAGTTATCCCCCATCACCGGCCGCTCACATCAGTTACGGGTACATATGCTGGCGATAGGTCACCCTATTCTTGGTGATGGCTTCTATGCCCATCCCGAGGCTAAAGTAATGGCATCCCGGTTACAGTTGCATGCGCAAGAATTATGTATTACTCATCCAGAGTTTGGGACAGTGATGCATTTTAAATGCGAGCCAGAATTTTGATTCTTCCGTAGCAAATCGATTCAGGATCAAACCAGATCGGAACAGTGACTCCGATCTGGCTTTAGCGTTCCTGACACAAGAACTCTTACTTGAATCCCTTTTCGCGCTTGATCAAATCATACGCGGCCTGGATCTCTTGGGCTTTTTGCTTCGCCATCTCCATCATTTCAGGCGGCAACCCCTTCGCCACCAACTTATCTGGATGATGTTCCCCCATGAGTTTACGGTAAGCACGTTTGATGGTGACACTATCATCAGTACTACTTACCCCCAGCACCTTGCAGGCATCCTCTAATGTCGGGCCATTTGATGTTTGCTGGTAGCCACCTTGAGAGTATCCTCCCTGCTGACCATGCCAGGCACCACCGCCAAACTGACGCCCGCCCTCGATCATGCTCAGGAACTGATCGAACTGACCGCGGGAGATCCCTAACTCTTCAGCAATGACATACAACACTTGCCGTTCATTAGGATGCAATGAGCCATCAGCAAATGCGGCCTGCAACTGGATTTCCAGAAACATCCGAATTAAATCAAAACGCCCAAAGCAAACTCCGCGTAATTCCTGCAACCGCTCACGTAATGGGAAACCACTCTCTTTCCCCTCACGAAATGCTTGCTGTGCCGCGGTTCGAGCTTCGCCATGCAATTGCATTCTATCCATCAATTGGCTGGCGAGTTGAATATCAACCTCCGTTACCCGACCTTTAGCCTTGGTTAAATGTCCCATGACCTGAAAAGTGGTGCGGAAAAAAATTAATTGTCGTGTTTGTTGATCGGCAAAGAAGCCGCGGCGCTTTGTGCTACGCGCCCTGTCGACCATATGGCCAACAAGCAACCCAAGTATCGCACCCCAGACTCCACCGGACAGAAATCCCAGTATTAGACCGAGCAGTTTTCCCCAATACTGCATATACTCCTCAATTCATCATGCCGTCAGTCAAAATTTGCATTATCATACTCGGCATTCAGCTCAGCGCCTAACAGCGAGACGTGTAAACGGCCGGATTTAACACTAGCGCAACTGTGATGAGTAATATAGTCTCAGACCGTTTGCCGGCATGATGCCCCCCGATGACGGAACACCAAAACCGCGTATGAAAAAAAGATTCCCAACACTGCTGGCCACATTGATATGGACGGCACTATATAGCCAGCACACTCTGGCTGACCTTGCCGAGCAATGCATGCTTGGCGTACCTACCTACGACCAACCTTTGGTCACAGGCGATCCGAATCAGCTACCGGTTCGTATAAATGCGGATAAAACCGAAGCCAATTACCCGGACAACGCCCTGTTTACCGGCAATGTTATTGTCCAGCAAGGTAATAGCACGTTAACGGCCAATCAGGTGGAACTGACACAGGTACAAAAACCCGGCGAAGCTATCCCGGTTCGTACCGTAACAGCCACTGGCGACGTTAACTACGACGATCCGCAAATCAAGCTTAAAGGCCCGAAAGGCTGGTCAAACTTGAATACCAAAGACACTGATATGGATAAAGGCAAATATCAGATGGTCGGTCGTCAAGGCCGTGGTGATGCAGATTTAATGAAATTACGTGGTCAGAACCGCTATACCATTTTAGAAAATGGGACATTCACCTCTTGTCTGCCGGGTGATAATAGCTGGAGTGTGGTCGGTTCAGAGGTTATTCATGACCGCGAAGAACAAGTCGCAGAGATCTGGAATGCCCGCTTTAAAATCGGCAAAGTACCGGTGTTCTACAGCCCGTATATGCAATTACCGGTGGGTGATAAACGCCGATCTGGTTTCCTGATCCCTAATGCGAAATATACCAGTAATAACGGCTTGGAATTCATGCTGCCATATTACTGGAACATTGCGCCAAACTTCGATGCCACCATTACCCCTCATTACATGGAGCGGCGTGGTTTACAGTGGCAAAATGAGTTCCGTTATTTGTTGGCTCCCGGTTCCGGTACCATGGCATTGGATTGGCTGCCGAGTGACCGCTTATATCACGGCACTGATGGTACAGAAAAAGACCCCACTCGCTGGTTGTACTACTGGGGCCACTCTGGTGTGATGGATAAAGTTTGGCGTTTCAATGTCAACTACACCCGTGTCAGTGATCCCGATTACTTTACCGACTTAACATCGCAGTACGGCTCAACCACTGACGGCTATGCCACACAAATCTTCAGTATCGGTTATGCTAACCAGAACTGGGACGCCACTCTGGCGTCTAAACAGTTCCAGGTGTTTACGACCGGCGGTAACAATAATGCTTACCGTGCTCAGCCACAGCTGGACATGAACTACTATAAAAATGATATTGGTCCGTTTGATCTGCATGTTTATGGTCAGGCCGCCAAGTTCACCAGTGTTAATCCGGAAAACCCGAAAGCTGATCGTTTCCATATCGAACCATCAATTAACCTGCCTTTGTCCAACGGATGGGGTAGCTTAAATACCGAAGCTAAATTACTGGCAACACATTACCAACAAGATATTCCAAACGGTTTTGCCAGTAATTACAAAAACCAAAATGGTCAGGATGCGACGGTTCCAAACCTAAAAGATTCGGTTAACCGGGTGATACCGCAATTTAAAGTGGATGGCAAGGTGGTCTTTGACCGGCCAATGGATTGGAGTGAGGGCTTTACTCAAACTCTCGAACCACGCGTACAATATCTCTACGTTCCGTATCGGAATCAGGATGATATCTATATTTACGATACCACGTTGATGCAGTCGGACTACTCAGGTCTGTTCCGTGACCGTACTTATAGTGGTCTGGATCGTATAGCTTCAGCCAATCAAGTGTCGACCGGTTTAACTTCTCGCATTTATGATGATGAGCTGGTTGAACGTTTTAACGTTTCAGTGGGTCAAATCTATTACTTTAGCCGTTCGCGGACGGGTAATAGTGAAACCATTGATAACAGTGATGATACTGGTAGCCTGGTTTGGGCTGGGGATACATTCTGGCGTATTAACGATCAACTGGGCCTGAAAGGCGGGGCGCAGTATGATACCCGCTTGGGGAGTTTGACCCTCGGCAATGCAGTAATGGAGTATAGGAAAGACGCCGAGCGGATGATTCAATTGAATTATCGCTATGCCAGCCCTGAATATATTCAAGCGGCAGTGCCAAACGTGAAAAGCCCAGGTTACCAACAGGGTATTTCTCAGATTGGTACCACCGCCAGTTGGCCGATTGCAGACCGCTGGGCATTGGTTGGTGCGTATTACTACGATACCAAAGCCAATCAGCCTGCCAGTCAATTGGTTGGCGTACAATATAATACTTGTTGTTGGGCAATTAACTTAGGTTATGAACGGAAAATCACTGGTTGGAACAACCAAAATGAAACCAGTAAGTATGACAACAAAGTCAGCTTTAACATCGAATTACGTGGTCTGAGCAGCGACCATAGCCTGGGTACTGCGCAAATGCTTGGCTCAGGTATACTGCCTTATCAAAGTGCATTCTGATACTGTGTAACACACTGAATACAGTGAATTTTAACCCGCAAAAGCGGATTACATAAATGGAAAAGGTATGAAGAACTGGAGAACGCTTATTCTCGGATTGGTTGTCTGTGCCAATACCGCGTTCGCAGCACCACAAGAAGTTGATAAAGTTGCCGCTGTGGTTGATAACGGCGTTGTTCTGCAAAGTGATGTCGACGGTCTGTTACAATCAGTGAAACTGAATGCACAGCAAGCTGGGCAACAAGTTCCGGATGATGCGACACTACGTCATCAAATTCTTGAGCGCCTGATCATGGATAATATCCAATTGCAGATGGCCAAGAAGATGGGAATTACTATCAGTGACGAAGCGCTGGATAAAGCCATCGCTGATATTGCTGCGCAAAACCGTATGACACCTGCTCAGATGCGTAGCCGCTTAGCCGCAGATGGTCTGAATTACGATACCTATCGTGAGCAAATCCGCAAAGAAATGCTAACGTCAGAAGTGCGTAACAATGAAGTGCGCCGCCGTATTACTATCCTGCCGCAAGAAGTTGAGTCGTTGGCCAAACAAATTGGCAACCAAACCAGCGGTGATGCCGAACTGAATCTGAGCCACATACTGATCCCATTACCAGAAAATCCGTCTCAACAACAAGTTGATCAGGCAGAAGATTTGGCGAAAAAATTGGTATCAGACATTAAAGGCGGAGCTGACTTTGGTAAATTGGCTATCGCCAACTCTGCCGACTCTCAGGCGCTGAAAGGCGGCCAGATGGGTTGGGGTAAATTACAGGAATTACCTTCTCTGTTTGCTGAAAGGCTGCAATCAGCGAGCAAAGGTGATGTTGTTGGCCCAATCCGTTCCGGTGTTGGTTTCCACATTCTGAAAGTGAATGATATTCGGGGCGCTGATAAGACTATTTCAGTTACCGAAGTTCACGCGCGCCACATCTTGCTGAAACCCTCGCCGGTCATGACCGATGATCAGGCTCGTGCTAAATTAACGGCTGCGGCTGCGGATATTAAGAGCGGCAAAGCCAACTTTGCTACGATTGCTAAAGAGATCTCCCAAGATCCGGGTTCTGCCATGCAGGGCGGTGATTTGGGTTGGGCTTCGCCAGACATTTATGATCCTGCATTCCGTGATGCACTGATGAAGCTGCAAAAAGGCGAAATCAGCGCACCAGTTCATTCCTCTTTCGGCTGGCATTTAATTCAGGTTGTTGATACCCGTCAGGTAGATAAAACTGATGCAGCACAGAAAGATCGGGCGTACCGTATGCTCTTTAGCCGTAAGTTTGCAGAAGAAGCTCAAACCTGGATGCAAGAGCAACGTGCCGCAGCTTATGTGAAAATTCTTGATGGTAGTGATGCAAAACCACAATAATCGTATTGTTATCACCCCCGGCGAACCTGCCGGGGTTGGGCCAGATTTAGTCATCGCCCTGGCGCAGCAGGATTGGCCTGTTGAACTAGTGGTGTGTGCTGATCCAGCCTTGCTGCTTACTCGTGCCAGTCAACTTAACCTGCCATTGCAGCTACGTGAATATCAGCAAGATAAACCCGCATTGGCACAACTTGCTGGCACTCTGACTATTTTGCCGGTGAAAATAGCGGCTGAGGTGATACCAGGCCAGCTTGATGTCAAAAACAGCCACTATGTAGTGGAAACACTAGCTAAAGCCTGTGATGGTGCCATCAGTGGCGAGTTTGCCGCATTGGTCACTGGCCCGGTACAAAAAAGCATTATCAATGATGCAGGTATCCCTTTTATCGGGCACACCGAATTCTTCGCTGACCGCAGCCACTGCTCACGGGTGGTGATGATGTTAGCTACAGAAGAGCTGCGTGTAGCGCTGGCAACCACTCACTTGCCTTTACTGGCAGTGCCTGGGGCAATAACACAAACCAGTCTGCATGAAGTGATTTCCATTCTTGATAATGACCTGAAAACCAAATTTGGTATTAGCCAACCACAGATTTATGTGTGTGGACTTAATCCTCATGCGGGCGAAGGGGGTCATATGGGCCATGAAGAAATCGAGACGATTATCCCCGCACTGGCTACACTGCGTCAGCAAGGGATAAACCTTATCGGCCCGTTACCAGCAGACACACTATTTCAGCCAAAATATCTGCAACATGCAGATGCCGTCCTTGCGATGTATCACGACCAAGGGCTGCCAGTCTTGAAGTATCAAGGGTTTGGCCGGGCAGTTAATATTACGCTCGGGTTGCCTTTTATCCGCACTTCTGTGGATCACGGTACCGCATTAGAACTCGCCGCAACCGGTACTGCCGATGTTGGTAGTTTCATTACGGCATTAAATTTAGCCATTAAAATGATAAATAACAGCAATGAATAATAGAGTCCACCAAGGGCATTTTGCCCGCAAACGCTTTGGACAAAACTTTTTAAACGATCAGTTTGTCATCGATAGTATTGTCTCCGCTATCCATCCGGTTCCAGGTGAAGCGGTAGTTGAGATTGGCCCCGGTTTAGGTGCATTAACTGAACCCGTAGCCGCTCGCATGGATCATATGACGGTCATTGAGTTGGACCGCGACTTAGCCGCTCGTCTGGCCAGCCATCCTCAACTGAAAGACAAGCTCACTATCCATCAAGAAGATGCGATGAAAATCAATTTTTCTGAATTGGCCGAGCTTGCTGGGCAGCCATTACGGGTATTTGGTAACCTACCATACAACATCTCTACCCCGCTGATGTTCCATCTTTTCAGCTATACTTCTGCTATTCGTGACATGCATTTCATGTTGCAAAAAGAGGTGGTTAATCGCTTGGTTGCCGGGCCTAACAGTAAAGCTTATGGTCGTTTGACAGTCATGGCGCAATATTACTGCAACGTCATCCCTGTGTTGGAAGTGCCGCCAACTGCCTTTACTCCAGCCCCAAAAGTGGATTCAGCTGTAGTGCGTCTAATCCCGCATGTGAACACACCGAATCCGGTCGGTGATGTGCGTATGCTTAGCCGCATTACGACACAAGCTTTCAACCAACGCCGAAAAACCGTGCGTAACAGCTTGGGTGATCTATTCACCCCAGAGCAGCTAATCGAATTAGGTATTGACCCGATACTACGGGCAGAGAATATTTCGGTAGCGCAATACTGTAAGCTGGCTAACTGGCTTTCAGCTCAATCGACACCGCAAGAATAAGCAGGAGCATATTATGATTGAACAGCCCCGCGTTTGTGTACAGGTGCAAAGTATCTATGTGGAAACCCAGTCGATACCAGACGAGGAACGTTTCGTCTTTGCCTATACCGTGACGATTCGTAATCTGGGCCGTTCAAATGTGCAACTCATGGGCCGCTATTGGTTAATTACTAATAGCAATGGCCGACAGACAGAAGTTCAAGGCGAAGGAGTTATCGGTGAACAGCCGTTGATCCTGCCAGGTAACGAGTTCCAATACACCAGCGGGGCCGTGCTAGAAACGCCGCTGGGTACCATGGAAGGGCATTATGAGATGGTTGATCACCTTGGTCAGGCGTTCCGTACTGTGATTCCGGTGTTCCGCTTAGCGATCCCAACACTAATCCATTAATCCTGACCTCAACTATGTCTACTTATCTTATTGGCGATGTTCACGGCTGCCTTGACGAGTTGCTTGCGCTATTAGCGCAAGTGGACTTTGATCCGCAACACGATACCTTGTGGTTGACCGGCGATTTAGTTGCCCGCGGCCCTGCTTCACTGGATGTATTACGTTATGTCCGTTCATTAGGGCCAGCCGTTCGTATGGTTCTGGGTAACCATGACCTGCACTTATTGGCAGTTTACGCTGGCATTAGCCGTAACAAACCTAAAGATCGCATCACACCACTGCTTGAAGCCCCTGATGCTGACGAATTGATTAATTGGTTACGCCGCCAACCGGTTTTGCAGGTTGATGACGAACTAAAATTAATTATGGCTCACGCCGGTATCACCCCTCAGTGGGATATCGAAACGGCCCAGATGTGTGCCCGTGAAGTAGAATCTGTCCTGAGCAGTGACAGCTATCCACTCTTTCTGGACGCAATGTACGGTGATATGCCCAATAACTGGTCACCCGAGTTGACGGGGTTAGCACGCTTACGTTTTAGCACTAATGCATTGACCCGTATGCGTTTTTGCTTCCCAAATGGGCAACTGGACATGATCTGTAAGGACACACCAGAAAATGCCCCTGCCCCGCTTAAACCTTGGTTTGAGCTACCACGGCTGGTCAGCCCTGAGTATTCGATTATCTTTGGCCACTGGGCATCACTGGAAGGGAAAGGTGTACCAGAAGGAATTTATGGGCTGGATACTGGCTGTTGCTGGGGAGGCAATTTAACCCTGCTTCGTTGGGAAGATAAACGTTATTTCACACAACCCGCTTTCAAAGTTGAAGCTGAAATAACCAATGCTGACGAAATAGCCGCAGCAGCAAAAGATCCCTCTAGTTACTTGTAAGATATAAATAATTTTAGGTTAATGACAAAGCCGCTGATAGTTTAATGAGTGAAGGGGTTACCGCACCTAGGGGCGCTTCGGTCGCTTACGCGACTACGACCCCAACGGCACGATTCCCCTTCATTCGACTTCGTCATTAGCCTGCAATTAGCGACGTTCAAGGATCTCGAAACAATAGCTGTGTGAATTAGCCTCGTCTGCATCATGGAATTCACTAAAGATACTTTCCCACTCATCTGGCTCATAATCTGGAAAATGGGTATCGCCCCCAACTTCAGCATCAATGTGAGTAAGATACATACGGTTAGCGCGGTCTAAGAATTGCTTATAGACACGGCCGCCACCCATCACCATCACTTCTTCCGCATCGCCTGCCAAAGCGAGTGCGTCGTCAATAGAGGTTGCCCACGTTACCCGATCATCCGTTCCCGGTTGGCTACTGATAACAATATTCAACCGCCCCGGCAGAGGGCGACCAATAGATTCGAATGTCTTGCGGCCCATAATGACCGGTTTATTTAGCGTGTTACGTTTGAACCAGGCTAAATCGGCTGGTAAGTGCCATGGCATGGCGTTTTCCATACCAATAACGCGATCCGCTGCCAATGCAGCAATCAGGCTGATAATCATTGTTAAACCCTGTAGGCTACGAGAGCCAGTACCGAAAAATTGCTCACACTATACGTAAAGCCTAATCCAGCGTCGATAGCGATAAGCAGGCTAATTACACATATAAGACTGCTCTTAGCCCACGACAAAAACAGAGACAGAAAAAAACCTTATACACCAGGACGTTTGCGATATAACCATAATCCTGGCAAGGATAAACCAATCGATAACGAACCAACAATAAATGACGCCTTTAAGAAATTGGTTACCATAGTGGACATCAAAACTTCGCTATAACCCAAGTGAGAGATCTCAACGACCGATATCATCGCGGTATAGGCGGAAATCCCCGGAAACATAGGAATAACAGCAGCAACCGTAAAGACTTTGGGATGGGCCAACAACCAGCGCGACCAATTGATCCCAATCATTCCGATCATAATTGAAGCTAATAATGAAGCCGGTTCAATATCCATACCAAAATGGATCATCAACATGCGCGAACCGTGCCCCAGTGCGCCCAGTAATGCGCAATAACGTAATGCCCGCACCGGCACATTAAATACCATCGCGAAACCCAGCGCTGGAATAGCCGCCAATACCATATCTTGCAATAATGCCCAGAGTAAACTCATCACCACCCCCGCAGTCCCCACGTCGCCATCGCAAATATCACCCCAATACAGGTTGATAACGTGAGTAAACTGGCCATTGCCCAGCGAGCCAGCCCCGTATTAACGTGGCCCTTGAACATATCGGCGACCGCATTGATCAACGGGAATCCGGGCACTAACAGCAACACGCTAGCCGCCATTGCCACACTCGATGCCTGTTGGAAAAATGGTAAACGCATTAATAGCCCGGAGACCGATGTCGCGACAAAAGCCGTGATACAGAAGTTAATTAGCGGATTCATATGCCGGGCCGTTAAACTTTGCCGCACAAACATCGCCAGCCCACTGGCTAAAAAAGTGATGGAAAACGCATCCCAACCGCCACCATTTAGCTTGCTAAAACAACCACATGATAAGGCGACCATCACCACTACCAGCCAGCGCGGGTAACGTAGCGGTTTAATATTTTCAAGGCGTTTTTCTACATCTTTTACATCCAACAAATGGTGCTCCGCCATGATCACAATATGCTGCACCTCTGTCACAACATGCATATTGATACCACGGTCAGTATTCTTGCGCGTGGAAGTTAGGCAATTCCCCTCGCTAATGGTGGTTAATACGACGGCATTGGCTGAGATAGAACTTTCAACACTGTCCATCCCCAAGGCGATACCAAGGCGCGCGGATAATTGCTCAACCAGCATACTTTCTGCACCGTGTTGCAGCAGCAACAGTGCGCACTTGATACACAACCGTGTAATTTCCCGCTGCTTCTGATTTGGTATCTCACCACTTATCACATTATCCAGGCTCATATTCGTGCATCACAGTCCATCAAAAGAGTAAAAAATAAATGCTCAATGCTATCCGACAGACAACTTAGCCCCTTGGGCAAATAAGAATAATGCAGGGAACTCTCGGTAGCGCTATTATCGTCAAAATGCCCCACTCTCACGCGGTAATCCTTATGCTAGAAACTTCTTTATTCGTCGCGACTATTGCTACATTGGGGATGATCTCCCCCGGCCCCGATTTCTTTTTAGTGATTAAAAACGCTGCCCGCTATCGCCGCCCCGCAGCAATGATGACAGCGCTCGGCGTAATTTTGGGTGTCGCTACACATATGTCTTATTGTGTGGCTGGCCTGGCGGTAGTTATCACTACCACCCCATGGCTGTTCAATTTTCTGAAATATGCCGGAGCCTGCTACTTGATCTGGATTGGTATCCAGGCACTGCTATCGCGCGGAGAAAGTAAGTTCAGCATCGATAACGCGACACAATCCCCCATCACACTGAAAGCCGCCTTCTTGCAGGGATACCTTTGCAATCTATTGAATCCCAAAGCAACTCTCTTCTTCCTCGCCGTTTTCACACAAATATTACAGATTAACTCCGGCGTGGGTGAAAAACTGTGGTACGCCTCAATCATCTGGGTACTGGCCGTTATTTGGTGGCCTTTGCTGGTGATTCTGATTCAAAGTGCGCCAGTCCGCCGTGGTTTGGCAAAAGCACAAAAAGTTGTCGATAAATTGCTGGGCGGCCTGTTAATCGGCCTGGGTATTAAAGTGGCGCTAAGCTAGCAGCATCAGCATTGAACTGCCCCAGAACCTACTATCTACAATTCAGTGAGAGCTAACATTGGTGAAGATCAATGTTGTTTATGAACAATATTATTGTTTATGAATAATACTGTTCTTGTGGTTAAAAGCCGCAGTTCACTAAATAGTGAGCATAAAAAAGGGCGATGTCTCCATCGCCCTGCTATTTATGCCGAAGATTAACCTTTCATCTTCTTAATCTTGGCATGCATTTCTTGTACTGAAATCACTTGCTCGGTTGGGTCAGCATTCAATGCCATCGCCGTGGCAAAGCCGCCGTTCAAGGTGGTATCGTAATGCACCTTATATTGCAGAGCACTGCGACGGATCAGTTTAGAATCTTCAATCGCCTGACGCCCGGCTGTGGTATTCACGATATAAGTGTATTCACCATTCTTGATTCGGTCCTGAATGTGTGGACGACCTTCATGCACTTTGTTGACCAGACGTGGATTTATTCCAGCCTCGCCCAACACCACCGCGGTACCGTGAGTGGCATCCAGTTCAAAGCCCTGTTTCAGCAACTTAGCCGCTAAATCAACAACCCGATGCTTATCACCCTCGCGCACGGATAACAGTGCACGGCCGCTCTTTTTCATACCAGACTGACTGCCCAGCATAGCTTTAGAGAAAGCTTCGGCAAAGGTACGGCCAACCCCCATCACTTCACCGGTAGAGCGCATTTCTGGCCCTAAAATCGGATCAACACCAGGGAATTTGTTGAATGGCAACACCACTTCTTTTACCGAATAATAAGGCGGAATAATCTCTTCCAGAACACCTTGCTGTGCCAGTGTCTGCCCTACCATCACGCGCGCGGCAATTTTTGCCAGCGGTATGCCGGTCGCTTTAGAAACGAATGGCACAGTACGAGCTGCTCGTGGGTTGACTTCAATCAGGTAAACTTCGTTATTTTTTACCGCAAACTGCACATTCATCAAGCCGCGGACACAAAGTTCAAAGGCCAATTTTTCCACTTGCTGGCGCATCACATCCTGAATTTCCTTGCTCAGGGTGTAAGCCGGCAATGAACATGCTGAGTCACCGGAATGAACCCCTGCTTGCTCAATGTGCTCCATAATGCCGCCAATTAACACGCGCTCACCATCGCAAATGGCATCTACATCCACTTCTACCGCATCATCAAGGAAGCGGTCGAGCAATACTGGCGCATCATTTGACACACTGACCGCATTTTGGAAGTAACGGCGCAGGTCAACTTCGTCATAAACGATTTCCATTGCGCGGCCGCCCAACACATAAGATGGGCGAACCACCAGCGGATAACCCAAACCTGCTGCTTTTTCAACTGCTTGCTCGATAGTCGCTACCGTAGCGTTAGCTGGTTGTTTCAAGCCCAGACGGTTTACTGCCTGCTGGAAACGCTCGCGGTCTTCGGCGCGGTCAATCGCATCAGGGCTGGTACCGATAATCGGCACACCGGCAGCTTCCAATTCACGCGCTAATTTCAATGGCGTTTGACCGCCGTATTGCACGATAACACCTTGCGGTTTCTCGATGCGGACGATTTCCAGCACGTCTTCTAATGTCACCGATTCAAAATAGAGGCGGTCAGAGGTGTCGTAGTCTGTAGAAACCGTTTCAGGGTTACAGTTCACCATGATGGTTTCATAACCGTCTTCACGCAGTGCCAATGACGCGTGTACACAGCAATAGTCGAATTCAATCCCTTGACCGATACGGTTCGGGCCACCACCCAGCACCATAATTTTCGGGCGTTCGCTGGTTGGATTGGATTCGCACTCTTCCTCGTAAGTCGAGTACATGTAGGCGGTGTCGGTTGAGAACTCTGCCGCACAGGTATCTACACGTTTATAAACCGGGTGCAAACCATACTTGTAACGCAACTTGCGCACTTCGCTTTCAGCCGCACCAACCAACTTCGCCAGGCGGGCATCGGCAAAACCTTTGCGTTTCAAGTGACGCATGAACTCTGCGGTCAAGCCATTGATACCGAGTTCTGCTACGTTCTCTTCCAGACGTACCAGCTCTTCAATCTGAACCAGGAACCAGCGGTCGACGTTGGTCAGGTTAAAGACACCATCAACAGACATACCGGCGCGGAATGCATCGGCGATATACCAAATTCGGTCAGAACCTGCTTCTTTCAATTCACGGCGAATTTTAGTCAGGGCTTCTGGATCATCAAGGCTGACTTTAGGGTCAAAACCGGTCGCACCCACTTCCAAACCGCGCAGTGCTTTTTGCAATGATTCCTGCTGAGTACGACCAATGGCCATCACTTCACCCACAGATTTCATCTGGGTTGTCAGGCGGTCATTGCTACCGGCGAATTTTTCGAAGTTAAAGCGAGGAATTTTAGTGACAACATAGTCGATAGATGGCTCGAAGGAAGCCGGAGTGCGGCCACCAGTGATGTCATTCATCAATTCATCAAGCGTGTAACCCACTGCCAGCTTGGCCGCAATTTTGGCAATCGGAAAGCCAGTGGCTTTAGATGCCAAAGCGGAAGAGCGAGATACACGTGGGTTCATTTCAATGACGATCAAACGACCATTTTTCGGATTAACCGAGAACTGCACGTTGGAGCCGCCAGTCTCCACGCCGATTTCACGCAGCACTGCCATCGAGGCATTACGCATGATTTGATATTCTTTGTCAGTCAGGGTCTGCGCCGGTGCCACAGTGATGGAGTCGCCGGTATGAATCCCCATGGCATCGAAGTTCTCAATAGAGCAGACAATGATGCAGTTGTCGTTTTTATCGCGAACAACTTCCATCTCATACTCTTTCCAACCAATCAGTGACTCGTCAATCAGCAACTCTTTGGTTGGCGATAAATCCAGGCCGCGCTCGCAGATTTCTTCAAACTCTTCGCGGTTATACGCGATACCGCCACCGGTGCCCCCCATGGTAAAGGATGGGCGGATAATGCACGGGAAACCTACATCAGCCGCAACGGCGAGGGCTTCTTCCATATTGTGCGCGATACCTGAACGAGCGGTATCCAGACCAATTTTTTTCATCGCGATATCAAAGCGACGGCGGTCTTCAGCTTTATCGATAGCATCAGCGGTTGCACCAATCATGGTGACACCGAATTCAGCCAGCACTCCTTGACGCTCCAATTCTAGTGCGCAGTTCAGTGCGGTTTGGCCGCCCATAGTTGGCAATACTGCGTCTGGGCGCTCTTTTTCAATGATTTTGCGCACCACTTCCCAGTGAATCGGCTCGATATAAGTTGCATCAGCCATTTCCGGGTCAGTCATAATTGTGGCGGGGTTAGAGTTTACCAAGATAACGCGGTAACCCTCTTCACGCAGCGCTTTACAAGCCTGGGCACCGGAGTAGTCAAACTCACAAGCCTGGCCGATAACGATTGGGCCTGCGCCCAGAATCAGGATGCTTTTTATATCTGTACGTTTTGGCATGGTTTGGCGCTCCTGATTATTTATTAGTATGGCTAGCGGCTGTCGCGCGATAAGCTTCAATCAGCTCGATAAAGTGATCAAACAGCGGAGCGGCATCGTGCGGCCCAGGGCTGGCTTCAGGGTGACCCTGGAAGCTGAAAGCTGCTTTATCGGTACGGTGAATCCCTTGCAGGGAACCATCGAATAAAGAAACGTGAGTAGTGCGTAGGTTGGACGGCAATGTGGTTTCATCAACGGCGAAACCGTGGTTCTGCGCAGTGATCATCACACAATTGGCATCCAAATCTTTCACTGGGTGGTTGCCGCCATGATGACCAAATTTCATTTTTACAGTTTTCGCACCGCTAGCCAGAGCCAGCAGTTGATGGCCTAAACAGATACCAAATACCGGAATATCAGTTTCCAGGAAGCGTTTAATCGCCGCGATAGCATAATCGCATGGCTCAGGGTCACCTGGGCCGTTGGATAAGAAAATGCCATCCGGATTTAACTTCAGGACGTCTTCAGCCGGGGTCTGCGCCGGAACAATGGTCAGGCGGCAACCACGGTCAACTAGCATGCGCAGAATATTGCGTTTTACACCGTAGTCGTACGCCACAACATGGAATGGCAGATCTTCAGGTTGTTTCGCCGCCGGTAAGTCGCCTTCCAGAGTCCAACTGCCTTGCAGCCATTGATACACTTCTTTGGTAGTCACCTCTTTGGCCAGATCCATCCCTTTCAAGCCTGGGAATGCTTTGGCTTTTTCCAGCGCCAGCGCAGCATCTGATAAGTCACCCACAATAATACAGCCGTTTTGCGCGCCCTTCTCACGCAGCAACCGTGTCAGCTTACGGGTATCAATATCTGCAATCGCTACAATATTGTGGCGCTTGAGATACTCAGATAAGCCTTCTTCATTACGGTAATTGCTGGCAATCAATGGCAGGTCGCGAATAACCAGACCTTGGGCGTGTACTGCGGAGGATTCTTCATCGGAGGCATTGGTGCCGACATTGCCGATATGAGGATAAGTAAGAGTGACGATCTGGCGGGAGTAGGAAGGATCAGTAAGGATTTCTTGATAACCGGTCATCGACGTATTGAAGACCACTTCCCCCACTGCCGTACCTTCTGCCCCGATGGCCCGACCGTGAAATTGGGTTCCGTCTTCGAGAACCAATAGCGCTGACTTAATCAAAACACCCTCCAAGGAATAAACAGTCACATTATTTGCATATTAATTCATATCTAGCGACCTAAATCAATGCAAAAACCGCCCTCAAAGCTAATTTTTGGCAAATTGGGCGCATTTTAATGATGAGTGACGCTCTTGTCTAGCCAAAGTGCCATTTTTTCTCTGTTTTTTACCGTTCTCATTAAAATGAGACGATTATAGCGGCAAAAACACATGCTAACTTAGCATAGTAAACGGTTGCGAGAGTATGTGACTGAAAAAAATCGTTCTGAAGTGATGAAAATGAGTACTAATAGATAATGAGGACACTAAAAGATAAAAAAACGAGATAAAACACAACAAAAACGACATTACGTATAAAAAAATGAATAAGACATCTGATTATATAAACAAACAAAAAAGGACAATAAAATATTGCCCTGTTATCATATGATTATGATAAAAACAACCACATCACGGGTTGTGCTTTACACCTTTAAAGTTCATTCAAACTCAGTACATCTCGCATATCAAACAAGCCATTATCATGATTAGAAAGCCATATAGCAGATTTAACGGCACCATTGGCAAAAGTCATGCGGCTAGTGGCTTTATGGGTGATTTCAACCCGTTCGCCAATGTCGGCAAACATGGCGGTGTGCTCCCCGACAATATCGCCAGCACGCACTGTCGCAAAACCAATAGTGCCTGGTTTGCGTTCTCCGGTATGGCCTTCGCGGGTATAAACTGCGCAATCTTTCAGTGACCGCCCTAAAGATTCAGCAATAGCCTCGCCCATCGCTAATGCGGTCCCTGACGGCGCATCAACTTTATAGCGGTGATGCGCTTCAATAATTTCGATATCAGTGTAATCGCCCATCACTTTGGCGGCTTTTTCAAGCAACTTAAGTACCACATTGACCCCAACACTGAAGTTTGCGGCGAACACAATACCAATCTCTGCTGATGCGGCGCTGATGGCGGCTTTACCGGCATCATCAAAACCGGTGGTTCCAATCACCATTGCCTTATGATGTGCGCGGCAAATAGCTAAATGTTCCAGAGTGCCCTCTGGTCGAGTAAAGTCGATCAACACATCAAAATGATCAGTTACTTTAGATAAATCATCACTTACGGCGATATTTAGCAAACCTGTTCCGGCCAGTTCACCCGCATCACTTCCCACCAGAGTGGACCCCGCGCGCTCTACTGCGGCACCCAGCACCACACCTTTAGTCTGCGTGATTGCCTGAATAAGCTGCCGACCCATACGGCCGCCTGCACCGACAACGGCGATGCGAATTGTTGAATTAGTCATGAGTTCTCCCAATATTGTGTCATCTACCCTGACAAGGGTTCAGATTAGCCGCCCGTCATCGACTCTGCCAGCCTATTTAATCTGTATTAGAAAAAAATGATATACGGCTGCTTTTATCAGTGAAACCACTTAATTCCTTGCATAACATTTGCTAACCCTCTCGCCGTGAGCATGTATGGGCAGCTCAATGTGCAATCCAAACGGAGTCAGTACAATAACGGTTCATCTGGCATAATACGGTTATTTCGCATATTCATGCAGCTATGGCGAAATACATCCATAAAAAAGCAGCCACTCAGGGCTGCTTGATAACGTTATGAATACATGCCAGAGATCAGTCGATCTGCTTAACCTCAACACGTAACTCTTTTGGGACTTCGAATACAATACTTTCTTCGCGGCCACGAAGCTCAACCGACCCACCCGCACCAAGCGCTTGTAAACGGGCAATCACTTGCTGTACCAGAATATCGGGTGCAGAGGCTCCTGCGGTCACGCCAATGCATTTCGCATTCTGTAACCATGACTCTTGGATATCAGCTGCCGAATCAATCAGATAAGCGGGTTTACCCATGCGTTGTGCGAGTTCAGCTAACCGGTTTGAGTTAGATGAGTTTTTCGAGCCAACCACCAGCACCACGTCGGCATCATTCGCCAAATTCCGCACCGCTTCTTGGCGGTTAGTTGTGGCGTAGCAGATATCATCTTTACGTGGGCCGACAATCTTCGGGAAACGCCGGTGTAAAGCATCGATAACCGCAGAGGTATCGTCAACTGACAACGTGGTCTGAGTCATAAAGCAGAGGTTATTCTCATCTTTAACATTCAGTTTCCAAACATCATCAGGCGACTCGACCAAATACATTCCCCCTTTCGGGTTGTTGTATTGCCCCATGGTGCCTTCAACTTCCGGATGGCCAGCATGACCAATCAGGATAGCTTCTTTCCCTTTGCGGCTAGCGCGCGCAACTTCCATATGGACTTTAGTGACCAAGGGACAAGTTGCGTCAAACAGCATCGTCAATTCACGGGCACGGGCTTCGGCTCGCACCGCTTGTGACACACCATGGGCCGAGAAAATCAAAATGGAACCATCTGGCACCTCAGCGATATCCTCGATAAAAATAGCCCCGCGCTCACGCAGGCTATCAACCACATAGCGGTTATGTACCACTTCATGGCGTACATAGATTGGCGCGCCATACATCTCGATCGCGCGTTCAACAATACTGATAGCCCGATCAACTCCGGCACAAAAGCCGCGTGGATTAGCCAGCAATATCTGCATGCATTGCCTCCTGTTGGGGGTCTATCTCCAGCACTTCAATGTCAAAGCTGACGATATGCCCTGCCAACGGGTGATTAAAATCAACAGTAATCGACTCTTCTGCTACTTCCCGCACCACGCCCGGCATTTCACTGCCATCACGAGTGGTAAACAGCATAATCGTACCCGTATCCGGTACACCGGTTTGCGCAAAATCACGCTGCGTAAAGTACTGAATCAAATCAGGACTTTCTAAACCGAATGCATCTTCAGGTGGTAAGCTGAAAGCGTGTTTGTCACCCACTTTCAAGCCGATCAACTGCTGCTCCAGCGCATCGGAAAGGCTGTTATCGCCTAAGCGAAATAGCGCGGGTTTACCGTGAATATGAGTTGATTCTGCCGTTGAACCATCTTCCAGTTTCAGAGTGAAATGCACCAATACAGCACTCTTGTCTTGTATAAAATGGTCTTGTACCCGCTCTGACATATCACTCACCTTTATTCATCGCCGTTTTTTCAGCTGGGCTGATAAAGCCTTCAAATATAACCAATGCAGCACCGATACAAATTGCTGTATCGGCGATGTTAAATGTCGGGAAATGCCAGTTATTGACGTGGAAATCAATAAAGTCGATCACCGCGCCATGCACCATGCGATCAAATAAATTACCTAATGCCCCACCGATAATCAGAGCATAAGCACAGTTGAGCAGGCGCTGCTTGGCAGTAGAACGATACATCAGCACCATTAATAGAACTGAAATACCGATAGCTATCCCGGCAAAGAACCAACGCTGCCAGCCACTTTTATCCGCGAGGAAGCTAAATGCTGCGCCAAAGTTCTGCGCGTAGGTCAGGTTGAAAAAAGGAATCAGTGGCATCGACTCATACAGCGCAAAGTGGGTCATAACCCACTGTTTGCTACTGAGATCGACAATCACCACCAGCACAGCCAGCCATAACCAGCGCAATCCGGTCGAACAAATAGGTTTACTCATTAGGCGTACTTACGCTCTTCACCGTCGCCGGCAACGTTAGTGACACAGCGGCCGCACAGTTCAGCATGTTCCGCTACCAAACCGATGTCTTGAGTGTAATGCCAGCAACGTGGACACTTCTCACCATCAGCTTTATTAAAGGTAATTTTCAGCCCAGAGATCAGCTCGCTTTGCAGCGCATCATCACCGGCATCGGCATAATCTGCGACTTTGGCCGCTGACGTCAGCAACACAAAACGCAGCTCATCTTGCAAGCTATTCAGGCGTGCAGCCAGCTCCGGTGTGGCAAACAGTGTCACAGCAGCTTCTAACGAACCGCCGATACGTTTATCACTACGCGCTTGCTCCAGCACTTTGTTGACTTCGCCACGCACTTTTAACAGCTCAGCCCAGAAAGTATCGTTCATACTTTCATCACCCGCCAACCCGAACAGACCGTCATACCACTCTTCAGTGAAGACATATTGTGGACGCTCACCCGGCATTTCGTTCCAGATTTCGTCTGCGGTAAAGGACATGATAGGAGCCATCCAGCGAACCAAAGCTTCGGCAATATGGAACAGTGCTGTCTGACAGCTACGACGCGCAACGCTATCGCCTTTCGCAGTGTACTGGCGGTCTTTAATGATATCGAGGTAGAACGATCCCATTTCAACCGAGCAGAACTGCATCAGGCGCTGCACTACCAAGTGGAAGTCGTAGTTTTCGTACGCTTCCATAATCTCGGCTTGCGCAGCTTGCGCACGGCCTACAGCCCAGCGGTCTACTACTACCATCTCTTCTGGTTTCACCTGATGCAACGCCGGATCAAATCCATTCAGGTTAGCCAACAAGAAGCGCGCGGTGTTGCGGATACGGCGATAAGAGTCAGCAGAGCGTTTCAGAATTTCATCAGAAACAGCAATTTCGCCGGTGTAATCGGTGGATGCCACCCACAGGCGCAGGATGTCGCCACCCAATTTATTCATCACATCTTGCGGGCTGATAGTATTACCGATGGATTTGGACATTTTACGCCCCTGACCATCCACGGTGAAACCATGAGTCAGTACCTGACGATAAGGCGCTTTACCCTTCATCGCGGTCGCAATCATCAGTGAGGACATAAACCAGCCGCGGTGTTGATCAGAACCTTCCAGATACATATCTGGGCTATGACCACCAAACTCTGGGCGAGCATCGACTACAGAAGAGTGGGTTGAACCGGAGTCAAACCATACGTCCAGAGTGTCTGGAACTTTAACGTAATCAGCTACATCAGCACCCAGAATCTCGGCCGGATCCAGATCCCACCAGGCTTGAATGCCGTCTTGCTCTACACGCTTAGCAACTTCTTCCATCAACTCAGTGCTACGTGGATGAAGCGCTTCAGTCTCTTTATGCACAAACAGAGACATTGGTACGCCCCAAGTACGCTGGCGCGAGATACACCAATCTGGGCGGTTTGCTACCATAGTTTCGATACGCGCCTGACCCCAATCAGGGATCCACTGCACACCTTTGATCTCTTCCAGCGACTGCTTACGCAGACCTTTTTGATCCATGCTGATGAACCATTGCGGAGTAGCACGGAAGATGATCGGTGTTTTATGACGCCAGCAACATGGATAGCTGTGAACCAGTTTTTCAACTTTCAGCAATGCACCTTTTTCGCGCAGCAACTCAACAATCACATCATTGGCTTTAAAAACAAACAGGCCATCCAGTGTTGGATAAGTCCCCGCCAAATAGCAGCCATTCGGGCCAACCGGGTTAGCCACTTCCAAACCATATTTTTGGCCGATAACAAAGTCATCCGGGCCGTGGCCTGGTGCGGTATGAACTGCGCCAGTACCGGCATCCAGTGTGACATGGTCGCCCAAGATTGCTGGAACATCGAAGCCCATAAACGGGTGATTGAAGCGCAGCAGTTCCAGATCAGAACCTTTGCAGCTACCCAATACCGTCCACTCAGCAATGCCAGCGCGCTTCATGACGCTCTCAACCAGATCTTCTGCCAGAATCAGGCATTCGCCCTCAACCTGCACCAACTGATAGTTGTATTCAGCATTCAGTGAGATTGCACGGTTCGCAGGTAAGGTCCACGGCGTGGTGGTCCAAATAACCAGAGAGATCGGGCCATTAGCATTTGCTGCACCGAATTTAGCGCTCACTGTAGCCACATCGACCGCGTTAAAACGCACATCAATGGAAGGCGAGGTTTTGTCGTAATATTCAACTTCAGCTTCAGCCAGTGACGAACCGCAATCAGTACACCAGTGCACTGGCTTCGCGCCTTTGTGCAAGTGACCGTTATCAATGATTTTGCTTAACGCACGAATGATATTGGCTTCAGTTTTGAAATCCATCGTTAGGTAAGGATGGTCCCAATCGCCCAACACACCCAAGCGGATGAAATCTTTCTTCTGGCCTTCAACTTGCTCAGCTGCGTATTTACGGCAAGCAGCACGGAACTCCGCGGCACTGACTTTTTCGCCCGGTTTCCCAATTAATTGTTCAACTTTTAACTCGATCGGCAGGCCGTGGCAGTCCCAACCTGGAATATAAGGTGAGTCGTAGCCGGACATCCCTTTCGCTTTAACAATAATATCTTTGAGAATTTTGTTAACAGAGTGACCAATGTGAATGTTGCCGTTCGCATAAGGAGGGCCGTCGTGCAAAATAAAGGTCTTTTTACCCTTTTTGGCTGTACGAATAATCCCGTACAGATCCTGCTCATACCAACGTTTCAGCATGTCAGGTTCACGCTTAGCCAGATCGCCGCGCATCGGGAACCCTGTTTCAGGCAAATTCAGGGTATTCTTGTAGTCACTCATTAGATTCTCGGTTCCGTTTCGGCTAGAAATATTAAACCGGTGTCTTTAGCCCGAAAAATGTTCGGGCCGTCACCACATCATGGGCGATTTGCTGCTTCAACGCATCGAGCGAAGCAAAACGCTGTTCGTTGCGCAGTTTTGCGCAGAGCACCACATCAATATGGCGCCCATAAAGATCCATAGTTACATCAAGCAGATGAACCTCTAGCTGCTGGCGAATACCAGCAACGGTAGGCCGAGTGCCAATATTGGCAACACCGGGTAATGGCTTTGAACCCAAACCATAGACCTCAACCGCATACACTCCTTTTACAGGAGCAACTAAACGTTTTAACGGCAAATTCGCCGTGGGGAAACCTATCGTCCGCCCCAGTTCGTCACCGTGAACCACTCGGCCGGAAATACTGTATGGGTGACCAAGCAGTGTCTCAGCCAGCACCAAATCGTCGTCATAAAGCGCCTGACGAATCGCCGTGCTGCTAATACGCAATCCACCATCACAAAAGCTATCTGTGCTGATAACATCAAAACCAAATTCAGCACCCGCTTGTTGTAACAGTTGAAAATCCCCCTGACGCCCTGCGCCGAAGCGGAAATCATCACCAACAGTTAAAAACTTAACACCCAACTTCTCTACCAGCAACTGGGCAACAAAAGCTTGCGCAGTATTAGCTGCAAAACGCGGATCAAATTTAACGCACAATAGATAGTCAACACCGGCTTTCGCCAAATATCTGGCTTTATCGCGTAAACGCGTCAATCGAGCTGGTGCTTTATCCGCTGCAAACAATTCCAGTGGTTGCGGTTCAAATATCATCACCATAACGGGCAACCTCAAACGCTGACCTTCGCGCTTTAACTGCTCCAATAAGGCTTGATGTCCGCGATGGACACCATCAAAGTTACCGATAGTTAGCACGCAACCATGGTGGCGTGCCCGGATATTATGTATACCGCGAATTAGCTCCATAGCTGGCTCAAAACAGTGGAAATCGCCGGATTATACCTTGTACAGCGGTTAAGGTTAACCCGCGATTGGTACCTTTAACCGAAAGTCATACCATTTTGCGAAAATTACGCAGGTAAAATCCCTTTTACTGACTTTATCCTGTAGAATACGCACGCCGTTGAATACAGAAGCAGGCCGAGATCTTTACAAGAACCACCGTCGAATCCCTTCAAGGCAGTGAACTGTGGAATTTTCTTTCGAAAGACTGTATTCCACAGCGCGAAGCTGGTAAAATCCCGCTCCATCACAACGTAGCAAGTGCCGCCCGTACAAACGGCGCTTATTTGCACAAATCCATTGACAAACGAAGGCTAAAAAGGCATATTCCTTGGCCTTTGAATTGTCCTCAATAGAATATATTTGGGAGTTGGACCTTGGCTAATATCAAATCAGCTAAGAAACGCGCCGTACAGTCTGAGAAACGCCGCAAGCATAACGCTAGCCGTCGCTCAATGGTGCGTACCTTCATTAAGAAGGTGTATGCGGCAATCGCAGCTGGCGATAAAGACACAGCGCAAAAAGCATTTAATGAGATGCAACCAATCGTGGATCGTCAGTCCAGTAAAGGTCTGATCCACAAAAACAAAGCAGCGCGCCATAAGTCAAACTTGGTAGCGCAAATCAACGCAATGCAGTAATGCATTACGTTGGCTGCTTCGTAAAAAGACCGGCCTAGGCCGGTTTTTTTATATCTAAAATTTGGCTGACTCATCAAATCGCAAAACTTATCTTGGCTACGAATAAAGGGTAGCTGTGCAATTTGCAACTTGAGCCAATCAGCCTAACCGCTAAAAAGTACGGAAAAATCTTTGTTACATACCCGCTGCACTGCTGGATGTTGAATCATTCGCTCGGCGAAAATAACGTAATACTCTTCCTGTACATTGTCTAAACGACCAATCTCGACAATTTCATCATCTTTGCCATAGGTATCTGCTGCGTACAGTGTTGGAGCAACAAAAATAGCGTTGTTATAGATAGCAAACGCTTTCATTAACGCCGCATCATCAAATTCCCCCAAGATTTCCACTTGTAACCCTTTGCTGTTAATCCAATTTAATAATTTACGCCCCAACATTGAGCGACGCCCAGGGACCAACAAACGTTTTTGTTGCAAACAAGCGGGGAAAGGCAAGTCAGGAATTGGCTGGCGACAGTAAAAACTGACACTGCACTCGCCGAGTTTTACTGAAAACAACCCTTCTTGCTGGCTGGAATCAACTGGGCAGTCAGACAGAATCATATCCAGCTTATGCTGACTTAACTGTTCCAATAGCATTTCATGAGTAGATTCAAAACAGCGTAAATGAATTTTTTCATGATCCACCACGGCAGTTTCCAATACCTGGCTAACTAAGCGCTTGGATAATGCATCAGCTACGCCGACATCAAATAACAAGTTGGATTCTTTGCGATAGTTAACGATATCTAGCATTTCATGGCTGAGCATGAACATCTTATCAGCATAGCGAAAGACCAATTGCCCCAATTCTGATGGCACCAGCCCACGTCCCTGGCGTTTAAATAATTTCCCGCCCAGACGCTCCTCTAATGCTTTAATTTGCCCGGTAATCGTTTGTGGCGTTAGAAATAAAGCCTCAGCCGCCCCGACGACAGAGCCTTCCTTACAAACTTGCCAAAAATAATAAAGATGATTGAAATTGATGTGCGACATTCGCATGTTGTTATCCCCTTAACATATCGGTGAGCCAGCTAGCCCCATGCACGACTAAACGTTCCCTGTTCTGAGACTTCACAAACGGTAAGCCTGGAAATCTATCAGGTAGAATGCCAGTGCCATTCGTAAAGGCACTGGCATTCAAATATTGATCAATGCGTTATATTTCTCTTCGCCGGCAAAGCCAAGCGCAACAAGCTATAACCTACAACTGCTGCAGTAGTAGACCCCAGTAATATGCCCAATTTGGAATAGGTTGTTAGAGCAATATCAGCGCCATCAAATGCCAGTGAAGCGATAAATATCGACATAGTAAAGCCGATACCGCATAACACTGATACAGCAAAAATCTGCTTAAAATTGATTGCATCAGGCAGCTTAGCAACTCCTAGCTTAACGGCGAGCCAACTAAAGAGGAAAATCCCCAGTGGCTTACCAATAAATAACCCACTCGCAATCCCCAGAGGCAGTAACGATGTTAATCCTGAGATTGAAACGCCTTGTAATGAAACGCCCGCATTGGCAAATGCAAATAACGGCAGAATCAAATAGGCCACCCACGGGTGCAAGCCATGTTCCAGTGATTCCGATGGTGAACGCTTATCTTGAGTGTGCAGCGGTATCATAAAACCAACAATCACACCGGCTAAGGTCGCGTGTACTCCGGATTTTAGGATGCAGACCCACAGTACCAATCCAACTAACAAGTAAGCCGATGTTTTCCCCACTCCACGCCAGTTCATATAACCCAAAAGCGCAATAGCCGCAGCTGCCATTCCCAAGGCTTGTAGTGAGACTTCGTGGGTATAGAACAACGCAATAATAATGATGACACCCAAGTCATCAATGATGGCCAGTGCCAGTAAAAAAACTTTCAGGCTGGTTGGAACCCGGTTCCCCAGTAATGCCATGACACCCAGTGCAAAAGCAATGTCAGTTGCAGCCGGAATTGCCCACCCTTGGCGGGTAACTTCATCAGCCCCATTAAACAGTAAATAAATCAAGGCCGGAGCCAACATACCGCCTAAGGCAGCAATTGCTGGGAAAATAGCTTTATCACGCCCAGCCAGTGAACCTTCCATCAATTCACGCTTAACTTCCAAGCCAACGACCAGGAAGAATATCGCCATTAGGCCATCATTGATCCATAGCAATAGCGGTTTACTGATATCCAGTGAGGCTATTTTTACTGATACCGGTACATCAAGAAATGACTGATAAAACCCTTGCAGTGGGCTGTTGGCCATAAATAAAGCCACGACAGCAGCAAAAATCAAAATCAGGCCACCCGCAGCCTCTTGGCGTAAAAATTGACGAATCATGTTTGTCACAATGAATTGCTCCCTTGCATCGGACAGTGAGCTTATGCTCAACAAATTAATTCATAGATTTTAGGATAATCATCAACTCGAAAAAAGTCGTTTTTATTGCAGTAAATACTCGAATAAACCGAGCAATTAGTGATTTAAATCACATCACTTGATAGGACTCAGATGAAAAAATCCCCGAACTTCATCGAGGATTTTTATTTTTCTTTTTTATTAGCCAGTTAGCTAATAATTAACGGGTCAAGTCATCAAAGAATTTCTTAACGCCGTCTAAGAAGCTTTTAGAGCGAGGACTGTTTTTCTCGCCCGCGGCGCCAACAAAACTTTCTTCCAGTTCACGCAGCAATTGCTTCTGTTTTTCACTCAGATGCACTGGTGTTTCTACCACAACGCGGCAGAGCAAGTCACCTTGGCTACCACCACGTACTGATTTAACCCCTTTACCGCGCATCCGGAACAGTTTGCCGGTTTGTGTTTCCGCTGGCACTTTCAGCTTAACGCGACCATCCAACGTCGGGACTTCAATCTCGCCGCCCAAGGCTGCCATAGCGAAGTTAATCGGCACTTCACAATACAGGTTATTGCCTTCACGTTCGAAGATTGGATGTGCTTTGACTTGCACCTGAACGTACAAATCACCTGCTGGTGCGCCATGCTCGCCAGCTTCACCTTCACCGCTTAAACGAATACGGTCACCGGTATCAACGCCTGCTGGAATTTTAACCGACAGCGTTTTTGACTTCTCAACGCGACCATGTCCATGACATTTGTTGCATGGATCTTTAATGATTTGACCGCTGCCATGACAAGTAGGACACGCCTGCTGCACAGTGAAGAACCCCTGGCGCATATGTACCTGACCTGCACCACGGCAAGTCGAACACGTCACCGGAGAACTGCCCGGTTTAGCACCGCTACCATGGCAAACATCACATTCATTTAGCGTTGGGATGCGGATTTCTTTAGTCACACCGCGTACCGCTTCTTCCAGTGTCAGATCCATGTTATAGCGCAGATCTGAACCACGGGAAGCTCGCTGACGACGGCCACCACCAAAGATATCACCGAAAACATCACCAAAAATGTCAGTAAAATCAGCACCGCCACCGCCAAAACCGCCGCCGCCCATACCACCTTGTTCAAAGGCGGCATGACCATACTGATCGTAGGCTGCACGCTTTTGTGGGTCAGTCAGAATTTCGTAGGCTTCCTTAACTTCTTTGAAATTTTCGCCGGTATCGTTCTCGTCCTGATTACGGTCCGGGTGATACTTTACCGCCAGGCGTTTATAGGCCTTTTTGATCTCACGTTCATCGGCGTCCTTTTTAACGCCTAAAACCTCGTAATAATCTCTCTTCGCCATTCTCTTTTTTCCTACCCTTAACATGCGTGCACGGGCGTAGAGTTTCCTCGACGCCCGTGCTGGTTTCCAGCAACAGTAAGGCCTACCACTGCTGTGCCCGCTTAAGGGCAATTATTTTTTATCTTTCACTTCTTCGAATTCGGCGTCTACCACGTCGTCTTCTTTCTTAGCACTGGTATCACCAGCATCACCGCCTGCGGCTGCTTGCTGCTGCTGAGCCATTTCCAGCAATTTGCCAGAAACTTGTACCAGAGCCTGAGTTTTGGCTTCGATTTCAGCTTTATCTTCGCTTTTCAGCGCCGCTTCGAGTGCTTTCACTGCATCTTCGATAGCAGTTTTGTCTTCTGCTGGCAGCTTGTCACCGGCTTCTTCCAGCTGTTTACGAGTACCGTGAATCAGGTGGTCAGCTTGGTTACGGGTCTGAACAAGTTCTTCAAACTTACGGTCTGCTTCAGCGTTAGCTTCAGCATCGCGAACCATTTTCTGGATCTCTTCCTCGTTCAAACCAGAAGATGCCTTGATGGTAATCTTCTGCTCACGACCGGTATTTTTGTCTTTAGCAGACACATGCAAAATACCGTCGGCGTCAATATCGAAGGTCACTTCGATTTGCGCCATGCCGCGAGGTGCCGGCTGGATACCGTCCAGATTGAACTGACCCAGAGACTTGTTATCCTGAGCACGTTTACGTTCACCCTGAAGCACATGGATAGTTACCGCAGACTGGTTATCTTCCGCAGTAGAGAACACCTGGCTGTGCTTGGTTGGGATAGTGGTGTTTTTAGTGATAAGCGGAGTCATCACACCACCCATGGTTTCAATACCCAGTGACAGTGGGGTAACGTCCAACAACAGAACGTCTTTCACTTCACCAGACAGAACACCACCCTGTACTGCCGCACCAATTGCTACAGCTTCATCTGGGTTAACGTCTTTACGTGGTTCTTTACCGAAGAAATCAGCAACTTTCTTCTGAACCATTGGCATACGAGTCTGACCACCTACCAGGATAACGTCCTGAATATCGGAAACAGACAGGCCAGCATCTTGTAAAGCCACTTTCAACGGTTCAATAGAACGGTTGACCAAATCTTCTACCAGTGACTCCAACTTAGCGCGGGTCACTTTGATGTTCATGTGTTTTGGACCGCTGCCATCCGCCGTGATGTACGGCAGGTTAACGTCGGTCTGCTGAGCAGAAGACAACTCAATTTTCGCTTTTTCAGCTGCTTCTTTCAGACGTTGCATGGCCAGAGGATCGGTACGCAGATCCATACCCTGGTCTTTCTTGAATTCTTCAACCAGATAGTTGATCAGGCGGCTATCGAAGTCTTCACCACCCAGGTGGGTATCACCGTTGGTTGCCAGAACTTCAAAGGTTTTTTCGCCATCAACTTCGTCGATTTCGATAATTGAGATATCGAAAGTACCACCACCGAGGTCATAAACCGCGATAGTACGGTTACCGACTTCTTTATCCAGACCGTAAGCCAATGCAGCAGCTGTTGGTTCGTTGATGATACGTTTTACTTCCAGACCTGCGATACGGCCAGCATCTTTTGTTGCCTGACGCTGAGCATCGTTGAAGTATGCCGGTACAGTGATAACCGCTTCAGTTACTGGTTCGCCCAGATAATCTTCAGCCGTTTTCTTCATTTTCTTCAGCACTTCAGCAGAGATCTGCGGTGGTGCAATCTTTTGGCCTTTAACTTCTAACCAAGCGTCACCATTATCTGCTGCGATAATTTTGTACGGCATGATGTCTTTATCACGCTGCGCTTCTTCGTCCTGGAAACGACGACCAATCAAACGCTTGATGGCAAACAGTGTATTTTGTGGGTTAGTGACAGCCTGACGTTTAGCCGGTTGACCAACCAGAGTTTCACCATCTTGGGTATAAGCGATGATAGAAGGCGTGGTGCGATCACCTTCGCTGTTTTCCAGCACGCGTGCTTTAGTACCATCCATAATTGCTACACAAGAGTTGGTAGTACCCAAGTCGATACCAATAATTTTACCCATCTAAAACGCCTCCACTAAAAAGTCATATTCGGTCAAGTTACTAATCTATATGTGGGCGGATTGTTTAATTTCAACTGCCCGTATTTTCATAATCAATGTTTTCATACCCAGCATTCTACTGATGTATGCCTCCGCTGATTCGTGATTAGTCCCTGCGGTTGGGAATAAGATGGGGCCATGAAACGCAGCATCAAGGGGGGAGATGAAAAAAAATTACTTTTTATCACCCTCGAGATCATTGTTTCCAACCGCGCAGATCATTATGATGCCGCGCGCACTGAGGGAATAGACGACTTTTTAGTCATTCAGGCGCTTTATACTTATTCGGATATTTATCCATTATTTTTAGCAATCTGTTATTGCAGAGGACTTATGAACACCACCAAGTTGGCGAATCCTGGCCCATTAGGCCTGATGGGTTTTGGGATGACCACCGTCTTGCTTAACCTGCACAACGCAGGCTTCTTCCCCCTAACCTCTGTTATTTTGAGTATGGGGATTTTTTATGGCGGTCTGGCACAAATTCTGGCAGGTATGCTGGAATATAAGAAGGGTAATACCTTTGCTGCCACTGCGTTTACCTCCTATGGCGCATTTTGGCTGAGCTTGGTCGGTTTGCTGATGTTACCTAAAATGGGGCTGGCTGAAGCAACAGATGCACAATTCCTCGGCGTTTATCTAGGCTTGTGGGGTATTTTTACACTGTTTATGTTCTTCGGAACCTTGCCCGCTAACCGTGCTTTGCAGTTTGTGTTCGGTAGCCTGACGCTACTGTTTGCGCTGCTGGCCGTCGGTAACTTCACCGGTAACCATTCGCTGCTGGTGTTCGCCGGTTTCGAAGGTATCATCTGCGGCGCCAGCGCCATTTACCTGGCAATGGCGGAAGTATTGAACGAACAATATGGCCGCACCGTATTGCCAATTGGTGAACCAAGCTCGACTTTACGCGTACAACCTGTAGTTTAATTACAGTTCACTGCGAAAAATTACATTTAACGGCCCTCTGAATATTCATGTTCAGGGGGCTTTTTTATGTTTATTTTTCACTTCTAAAATAAAATTAATTATGTGCTTAAAATTAACATTATAAAATAATAAAATAGAATGATGAAAATAGATAAAGCCAAGAAAAAATACATCATATAAAATGTAAATTACATCGATAACTCAGAACATTAAAATTAATAAAGTTAAGGGTTAGCCTATGAAAACAGTCATAATAACATTAACCATCATTATATTGACGATATCGAAACCAATCTATTCAGATGAAAATAAAATCTGTTTTTATACTGAAGATAAATTCAAAGGCGATAGTATTTGTTTAGCACCAAATCAAAAAATAGATCTGTATCAAGATAGCGCAACCGCTGTCAAGTCAGATAGTAACTTGACACCTATTAATAATGATAGTATTCAATCCATCACCGTCCCTCCAGAAATGACAGCAACAATTTATAAGAATGATAATTACATTCCCCCTTTTTTCGAGTTACAAGAGAATATTACGAATAATAGTTTAAAAGCACTGGGAATGAGTCGTATGATTACCAGTATTAAAGTATCAAAAAAAGAAGGCCTTAACTGTGATCAACAATGTGTCATTATAAATAACCATACAATAAAACTCGCTGATGTATTTGACAAATACTGGAACGACGCAAGATTGAAAAACAAACAGATTTTATTAGTTTTTAATACTATTGAGTTAGGGGTAGACGATAATTATGAAATCGTATTATTTAATGGCGCTAACATTAATATTAATAATAGTAGAGTTAGCTTCACCAATGTAAAAATGAATGATGGAATTTATTTTGAACGTTATCAACGCAGCGATAACTTGTCTTTTATTATACAGATAGATGAAGATATTGTACAAGTGCAATATCTTCAAACATTGAAAAATAGATTAGTAAATACATCTCCCATCATTTTCTTTGATTGGGATAGTCACCTCAATGTGGCACCAGAGATAATCATAACTAACTACAATAAACATAAACCCTTAGTTATCGCAAAAACTATACTTACCGCTGATACCGGAGATAAGGATTGGGAAAAAAGAGATTTAGTACAAACCAGTAAAATACTTTGTGCTTTCACTCCTTTTTTAAATATTTATAATTATATTATACAAGGTAAATGCCAACAATTAGATAGCATCATATTCAGTGCAAATGACTTTTTTAACAGTAATACCAAAGGGAAAACTTTACATATTGCCGGAAACAGTTCCCCACTGCTCCCCGCCTCTCTCCAAGAAGAAGAGTTAACAATGCCTGAAAAGGTAGATAACTACATGACATTGGCTTATATGGATTACAGTCAATATAGGCAATCTCTAAGTCTCCCGGCGGCCGCCAAAACCTGCATGGTATCGATCCACTCTTTACTTAACGCTCGTCCAGCACGTCAAATAAGACCCCGCTGCATTGAGTGGACATTGGACATTATGACTGATTTTACTTTATTGTTTGGCAATAGCTTAGAAACTTGGAATTCGGCATTTTTTGGCCGAATAATAGATTCAATCATCAGAACAGGAAGTACTGGCGTTGCCGTCGAAAATCAGGCAGTAGAAAATAGATTTATCCATGCTATAACAGAAAAAATAACAGATAAAACAACCAACAATGCTTTTGGCGATATTAAAACCGCGCTAGATTATGCTCAACTTAGTTATGTAACTTATAGTAATTTTTCCTTAACTGATGAATCACCCGCACAGGTAGAGTTGTTACCCTTAGGTATTTATGAATTGCTATTAGAGACTTTCATCTATAGGCAAACTCCCCCAATAATCATTTCGCACGGTGAACTTGTTGAGCAAACTGAATTGGAATTTGAAATCGAAATACTCCCAACCCCCACACCTGAGGAAGAGGAAAAACTTTCCGATGTAGAAGTTAGCAATGCCCACGCTATGCGGAAAAAGCTAAGGGAAACCGTTGCTCTCTGGGAGCAGCAATATGAGCAAGGCTACCCCGCTCAAGGTGCCAGTGCGGATGCCGATCCAGTTGAAATCAATAACGCCCTCACTAAACTACTTCATGCTGGAAATATTGTGACGGGTATTATCAAACGGCGACTCATTCTTCATCGCCCCGGTGAAATATATGTAATTGTTAAATTTCAAGGGAGAGTTATCGCGATCGTACTTGCCGATCGTTTTAATAGCCACAATGAAGTTGAATTGGTCGCATCCGCAACCCTACCAGACTATGTTTTATTTCCCGATCGCGAAGGAACGGTGAGAGGGGCTGGCACGGCGGCAGTCAGAGAACTGAGCCGATATTTGCAGCAACAAGGTGCCCGTACATTATACTCTGAAGTTATTTCTCAACCCTCGGCTCGGGTCAAGCAGAAGGTCGGCTTTAATTTTAAGGGTGAATTTTAAATTATATTAGACAAAAATAGCCCAGGTTTTATGGGCTATTTTGTAATGATATCTACTTGATGCTACTTTACTCAGCCAGGGCTTTCTTTGGCAGATGCGCTTTCACTTCGCTATTAATATCATTGCGTAGATAAATTCCTAACAGGAATCCCACCAGCGATAACAACAGCATGTAATACGCGGGAGCCATAGGCGTCACTTTCATCAATAACGTCACCACAATCGGTGTCAACCCACCAAAAATGGCATATGCCACATTGTAGGAGAAAGAAATGCCAGTAAAGCGCACCTCTGCCGGGAATGCACGCACCATCACATAAGGCACCGCGCCAACAATACCGACACAGAATCCTGCCAACATATAATGGGTAAATAACTGACTCGGGTCGGTCAAATTGGTGTGATAAAACGACCATGTCGACACCGCCAACATCAGGCTGCCAACAATAAAGGTTTTACTGGCACCGAAGCGGTCAATAATAAGGCCAGCAATCACACAGCCAAATACCAACGCGACAATCGCCAAGCTATTGGCCTGCAATGCCAGAGCGGGCAAGACACCGAACTGCTTCTGTAAATAAGTCGGTGTCATAAGAATAACGACCACAATACCGGCAGACAGTAACCAGGTCAGTAGCATCGAAACCACTATTTCTTTCTTATGATTCACCACGACAGATTTCAGTGGTAATTCATCAGCCAGAGTTTTACGTGCCTGCATCTCTTTAAAGATTGGGGTTTCTTGCAACCAACGGCGTAAGTACATGGCGAACAAGCCGAAAATCCCGCCGAGGAAGAATGGTACACGCCAGCCGCCATCTAAAATGGCCTGAGGGCTTAAGGTGGTGTTCATCGCGGTGGCCACCAGTGACCCCAGTAAGATCCCCGCCGTCAAGCCAGCAGTGAGTGTTCCGCAAGCAATGCCAATGCGCCGACGTGGTACATGTTCTGCTACAAAGACCCATGCGCCGGGCACTTCGCCGCCAATCGCCGCACCTTGTAATACACGCATTAACAGTAATAGTAATGGCGCTGCAATACCAATCGAGGCATAAGTCGGCAGCATACCTATCGCCAATGTTGGTAATGCCATTAACAAAATACTTAGAGTAAACATCTTCTTACGGCCAACCAGATCACCAAAATGCGCCATGATAATGCCGCCGAGCGGGCGAGCCAAATAACCCGCTGCAAAAATACCGAATGTCTGCACCTGACGCAGCCACTCTGGCATATCAACCGGGAAGAAAAGATCACCAATAACCGCAGCAAAGAAAACGAAAATAATGAAGTCATAAAACTCAAGCGCTCCGCCTAAAGCCGCCAGAGTGAGGGTTTTATAATCTTGCTTATTCAGCCGACGGTTATGATTATGTTGTTGGGCAACATGAGGTTGCGATAAGTCGACTTGAGATGAATTGTGTTCTTGGGGCATATGACACCGTAATAAACCAGAGTAGGGGAAGAAAAATATTTTCAGCCTTTTGTAAAGTAAATATGACTATACCGTACAAAATTCCCGACACTGCCATAATGGTGTCTTATGTTGTAAAAAGTTTTAATTTAGTTGTTTATATCGATAACTGCACTCTTAGGACGGAAAGCCGCTACCACTTCAGCATTGGTCTCTATATATGGCCCATCCAGTAGTTGAATGCAATAAGGCACACTGGCAAAAATCCCCGCAACCAGCACCTTCGATTCTGCATCTTTCACCCCTTCCAGGGTTTCTTTGATCGATTTAGGTTGCCCCGGTAAGTTGATGATCAATGCCTGCTTACGGATAACGCCAACCTGACGGGATAATATCGCGGTAGGGACGAAATGGAGGCTGATTTGACGCATTTGCTCACCAAAACCAGGCATTTGCCGATCTGCGATTGCCAATGTGGCGTCAGGGGTGACATCGCGTCTTGCCGGGCCGGTTCCACCGGTGGTCAGCACTAAATGGCAGCCCATCTCGTCGACTAACTCACACAGGGTTTGTTCAATCAAGGTTTGTTCATCGGGGATAAGGCGGGTTTCTATAGCAAAAGGGGTCGTTAGGGCACTTGCTAACCACTCTTCCAGAGCTGGAATGCCTTTATCCTGATATACCCCGCTCGATGCGCGATCAGAAACGGAAACTAAACCTATACGTAATATATTCATATGACTACCTCGACGAAAAGCCCTTTATCTGTGGCGAATAATAGCATACCCCATGTTATTGGAACTGCCCTCAGCCCCAGATAACAGGCAATAAAAAAGGCAGCTTGCGCCACCTTTCGTCAAATAACTGCGGAGAATCAATTACCGCCAGTCAAATTACAGCAGGTCTGAGATCATTTTCTCAAGTTTGCCCTGGTCGATAGCAAACTTGCGAATGCCATCAGCCAGTTTATCAATCGCCATCGGGTCCTGATTGTGCTGCCAGTAGAATTCAGCTTCAGTCAGTGGCGTTGGTTTAGCTTGAACTTCACCGGTATAAGCCAGTTTACGCTCAACTGGGCCTTCACTTTCTGCCAACTCTTTTAACAGAGATGGAGCAATAGTCAGGCGGTCACAGCCAGCCAGTTCGATGATCTCACCCAGATTACGGAAGCTTGCGCCCATAACCACAGTTTTATAACCGTGTTTTTTGTAATACTGGTAAATCTCGGTCACGGAAACCACACCTGGATCTTCGTGTGGTGCGAACTCTTTCTTATCACCATTGGCTTTGTACCAGTCAAGAATACGGCCAACAAACGGTGAAATCAGGAACACACCCGCCTCAGCACAAGCACGTGCCTGAGCGAAGGAGAACAGCAGAGTCAGGTTACAGTTGATACCTTCTTTTTCCAGCTGTTCCGCAGCACGAATACCCTGCCAGGTAGAAGCCAGTTTGATCAGAATACGGTCATTGCTGATACCGGCTTCGTTGTACAGTTTGATCAAACGTTTCGCTTTTGCCACGCTAGCAACGGTGTCGTAGGACAGGCGAGCATCAACTTCAGTAGAAATGCGGCCGGGGATCAGTTTCAGAATTTCCAAACCGATATTGACGGCCAGTTTGTCAGTTGCATCAACGATTTGCTGAGCATGATCACTGCTTTGTTCGCGAGCCCAGGCAATGGCTTCGTCGATCAGCTTGCGGTATTCAGGAATTTGGGCAGCATTCAGAATCAGTGATGGGTTCGTGGTTGCATCTTGCGGCTGATACAGCTTCATTGCCGCGATATCCCCAGTATCTGCTACTACAGTGGTGATTTGACGTAGGGAAGTAAGTTTATCGGTCATGTTGTCGTTTCTCATCGTTTGTGCATGAACTTTTGGCATGTCGCAACTTTTATCTCGGTCGAAATGGCGCTTCATCTCATTCGGAATGTTAGCAGTTTCGCAATATTAGCTATTTCGACGCCTGCCTTGTCTTGATAATAACATGCGTAAGCCTTGGTGCAAGGCAGTTAAACTGATTAAAAAAAGCGCAAACAGGCAGTATTCGGTTCGCAACCGTTTTCGCCTTTTAAAACAGCCAGAAACCGGCAGGTTAATAGCAATTTCATCCATTCTTATCGTGCTGAGACGATTTAGCTAAACTATATCATCTCTGACAACGCGATCTATCTATCCTAGCAATCGCCCAATCTTCTTTTCGCTGGCTGGCGCTTTTTGCTACAGTGTCTTATTTAGCTCATTAGGATGTCGTTATGCTTATTGTCATTTCCCCGGCTAAAACCCTTGATTATCAAAGTCCGCTAGCAACCAAAAAGTTTACTCAGCCAGAGATGTTGGATAAATCACAACAGCTTATCGAGATCTGCCGTGAACTGACACCTGCGCAAATCAGCAGTCTAATGGGAATTAGCGACAAACTGGCCGGTTTGAACGCCGCTCGTTTCAGCGAATGGCAGCCTGATTTCACACCCGACAATGCGCGTCAGGCGATTCTGGCTTTTAAAGGCGATGTTTATACCGGCATGCAGGCGCAGGATTTCAGCGCTGCTGACTTTGACTTTGCCCAACAGCATTTACGTATGCTTTCCGGACTCTACGGCGTATTGCGCCCGCTAGATTTGATGCAACCATATCGTCTGGAGATGGGGATCAAACTGGCTAACCCAGGTGGCAAAGATCTCTATTCCTTCTGGGGCGACCAGATAACAGAGAAACTGAATCAGGCGCTGGAGCAGCAAGGTGATAACGTGCTGATAAATCTCGCCTCTGATGAATATTTTAAAGCTGTTAAACCGGCTAAGCTGGCAGGCTCACTGATTAAACCGGTCTTTTTGGATGAGAAAAATGGCAAATACAAAATCATCAGTTTCTATGCCAAGAAAGCCCGTGGCTTGATGAGCCGATTTATTATTCAGAATAAACTCACCAAACCAGAGCAACTGGTTGATTTCAATCTGGAAGGCTATCAGTTTGATGCCGGACTGTCGGCGAAAAATGAACTGGTATTTAAGCGCGCTGAACAGTTTTAACAACGTCAAGTAGAAAAAGCATTACCCTAAGTAATTGGTGTTGCAGCCAGGCAGCAAACGAGCACATCCCGATGAGCTTACTCAAGTAAGTGATTCGGGTGAGTGAGAGCGGCTAACAACGCTGCAACACCAAGTAAGACGGGTAATTACTTTGGCAAAGCCATCAAGAAAGCCCGCAATTGCGCAAAGTCTGCTGGCAAATCATGAGATAGCAGCGGTAATTGTGCCCGCACTGCCAGTGGTTTTGGCAGCGGCAATTCCTGCGCCAGAATCTCTTCTACACTTTCTTTGAATTTCGCCGGATGCGCTGTCGCGATAAATACCCCGAATTCCCCGTCCTGCAATTGATCGCGCAACACACGATAGGCAATAGCAGCATGAGGCTCTGAGATATACCCTAACTCCGCCAATTCGCGCATGGTGTCTTTAGTGACATCATCACTGACTGCGCCGTGGCCCAATTCTTTCAACTGCCAGATTTTACGACGATAAAGCTCCTCAACACGCGGCCAGTTATTCGGCTGGCTGACATCCATAGCATTCGATAACGTCGCCACCGTCGGCTTCGGCTGCCACTGGCCGTTAACCAGGAAGCGCGGCACGGTGTCGTTGGCATTAGTGGCAGCGATAAAGCGTTTTACCGGCAAACCTAACGATTTTGCCAGCAAACCGGCGGTCAAATCACCGAAGTTGCCACTTGGCACTGAGATAACCAATTGGTTACGTGCTTCTTGCGGTAACTGGGCTACAGCTTCGAAGTAATAGCAAATCTGAGCCAGCAAGCGGCTGATATTAATGGAGTTAGCAGAGTTAAGGCTCAGCGCCTGCTTTAACTCCTCATCATCAAAGGCTTGTTTGACCAGCGCCTGACAAGCATCAAAATCGCCCTCAATAGCCACCGTGTGGATATTGCCACCTAACGTACAGAACAGCTTCTCTTGCAGCGGGCTGATTTTGCCGCGTGGATAGAGGATAACCACGCGAACATTTTTCAAGCCATAGAAAGCATGAGCGACCGCCGCCCCAGTATCACCAGAGGTTGCGGTTAAGATAGTCACTGGCTGGTCGCCAGCCACTTCGGCCAGCATTTGTGCCATAAAACGTGCGCCGAAGTCCTTAAAGGCCAATGTCGGGCCGTGGAACAACTCCAGTGCGGCGATATCATTCTCAACCTGAGCGACTGGAGCCGGAAACTCAAACGCCGCCTGAACGCGTTTGGTTAACACCTCTGGTGCGATTTCATTACCAATAAAAGCAGAAAGAATACGGCTGCTGCGAGTGACAAAATCCAGATCCAGCAGTTTATCAATTTCTGTCAGTTCAAACTCTGGCAACTCCAGCGGGAAGAACAACCCTTGCTGCTTGCCCAGACCCTGTTTGATCGCTTGCGCGAAGCTGACCTGTTCGTTGTGATCTTTAAGGTTATACAGTTTCATGCGTTATCCCAGTAGTCGTGCGCCTGCGGTATCCAGACGGCAAATATGAACAAAACCTTCGTCGTTTTGCAGGTAATGATTTTGTAGCCAGCTCGCCATGCGCTGTGCGGTCTCGCTATCATTGCAGACGGCAAACAGCGTGGGGCCAGAACCGGAAATACCACAGGCCAGCGCGCCAATATCCTGCGCGGCTTGTCTGGCCGCAGCAAAGCCCGGCAATAATTGAGTGCGGTAAGGCTCGGCAATGACATCTTTCATCATTTTAGCGGCCAGGCTCGGCTGCTGAGTGTGGCAGGCATGAATAAATCCAGCCAAATTACGCCCATGAGCGATGCAATCCTGACGGCGATACTGTGCGGGTAAAATAGCCCGCGCCTCAGCGGTAGAGACTTTAATCCCTGGATAAGCCATCACCCACAGCCAGTCGTCAAAACCGGGTACATCTTGACTGATATAGCCGGGTTGCTCGAGGATCAATTGCATCCCGCCTAAATAGCAAGGCGCAACATTATCAAAATGTACACTGCCAGAAACTCGCCCTTCCAGCTCGCCCATCATGCCCAACAGCGTAACTTTATCCAGCGGTTTACCGCAGAATTCGTTCATTGCCATCAAGCCAGCAACAACAGAACAGGCACTGGAGCCCAGCCCTGAGCCAATCGGCATGTTCTTTTCCAGCACCAGTGCTACCGGGATCTCTTTGCCCATTTCCTGACAAAAACGCTCCCAGCATTGATAAACGATATTTTCTTTTGGATCATCAGGTAATTTGCTGACAAAGCGGCCTTCGTTGCGCAGACTAAAACTGTCCGATGCGGTCACACTGACACAATCGCCCAGCAAAGTGCCGTCTACTGGTGAAACCGCAGCACCCAGCACATCGAAGCCAACGCTGACATTGCCAATCGATGCCGGAGCATAGATCTTAACCATATTTAAACTCCCAACTTCCATGATAATGTGCGTAAAAGATCAGCGAACACCCCAGCAGCAGTCACATCATTACCCGCACCATACCCGCGAAGCACCAACGGGATCGGCTGATAATAGTGGGTATAGAAGGCCAACGCATTCTCACCATTTTTTACTTTATACAGCGGATCGTTACCATCGACCGCATCCATCCGAACGATACAACGCCCCTCTTCAATCACCCCGACATAACGCAGCACTTTGCCCTGTTCTGCGGCATTTGCCACCAGAGGGGTAAACTCGGCATCCAGTGATGGCAGGCGAGCGAGGAAGCTGTCTACATCACCGCTTGCATCGAAACTTGCTGGTAGAACAGACTCAACTTCGATATCAGCCAATTCAAGTTTGTACCCTGCTTCACGGGCCAGGATCAACAATTTCCGGGCGACATCCATGCCGGAAAGATCATCGCGTGGATCTGGCTCAGTATAACCCAGCGCCTTCGCCTGCAATGTGGCCTCTGACAAGGTCATCCCTTCATCAAGCTTACCGAAGATGAAAGAGAGTGAGCCTGACAGAATGCCAGAAAAACGCATCAGTTCATCGCCCGCATTGAGCAAATTCTGTAAGTTTTCGATAACCGGCAGGCCTGCACCGACGTTGGTGTCATACAAGAATTTACGGCATGACTTCGCTGCCGCCGCGCGCATCTGACGGTAGTAATTCATCGATGAGGTATTGGCTTTCTTGTTTGGTGTCACAACATGGAAGCCATCTGCCAGAAAATCTGCATATTGATCCGCAACAGCCTGACTGGATGTACAGTCGACAATTACCGGATTGAGCAAGTGATACTCTTTCACCAGACGAATTAAGCGACTTATGTTAAAAGGCTCTTGCACTTCGGCCAGTTCATGACGCCAGTTATCCAGCGAAATACCGTGCACATTGGTTAACATGGCTTTGGAATTGGCGATGCCGCAAACGCGTAAATCGATATGGCGCTGTTTCAACCAAGGTTGTTGACGATAGATTTGCTCGATTAATGCCCCGCCGACACCACCTACGCCTATCACAAATACTTCAATAACTTGATCGGTATTGAACAACATCTGGTGACAAACTCGCACACCGGTGGTGACGGCATCATTGCTAACCACCACGGAGATGGAACGCTCGGACGAACCTTGCGCAATCGCAATGATATTGATGTTGGCACGGGCCAGTGCTGAGAAGAAGCGAGCCGAGATGCCACGTAAAGTACGCATACCATCGCCAACCACTGAGATAATCGCCAGATGTTCCATCACATCCAATGGCTCTAACAGACCATCTTTCAGCTCCAGATAGAACTCTTCTTCCAATGCTTGGCGAGCACGGATTAACTCACCTTGCGGCACACAGAAGCTGATGCTGTACTCAGAAGAAGATTGAGTAATAAGTACTACTGAGATACCGCTGCGCGACATCACCGCAAAGACGCGGGCAGCCATACCGACCATGCCTTTCATACCTGGGCCAGATACGTTAATCATCGCCATGTTATTCAGATTGGTGATGCCTTTCACTGGGAAACCATCATCACTACTTTCACCACCAATCAAGGTACCGGGGGCTTGTGGGTTAGAGGTATTTTTAATCAGGCAAGGAATTTGGAACTGGGCGATAGGAGCGATAGTGCGGGGGTGGAGAACCGAAGCGCCAAAATAAGACAGCTCCATCGCTTCCTGATATGACATCGATTTCAATAATCGAGCATCAGGTACAACGCGTGGGTCACAGGTATAAACCCCGTCCACGTCAGTCCAGATCTCACAACAATCAGCGCGTAAACACGCGGCCAACACCGCAGCTGAATAGTCTGATCCATTGCGCCCCAGTACCACCAACTCCCCTTTGTCATTACCGGCAGTGAAACCAGCCATCAGGATGATATGGTCAGTAGGAATGCTGCTGGAGCCGATGCGGCGGGTAGATTCAGTGATATCGACGGTGGATTCGAGATAATGGCCCTGCGCCAACAATTTCTCGACCGGATTAATCACGCTGACTTTATAACCTTTCGCCTGGAACAATGCTTCCATAATGGCAATGGACAATTTCTCGCCGCGACAGATGATGGCGGCATTAATACTATCCGGGCATTGACCGAGCAACGAAATACCGTGCAGGACGTGTTTGAGTTGCGCAAACTCATGGGCCACCAGCGCTTTTAAACGTTCATATTCAAAGCCCGGTTGCGCATCAGCCAAGCCACGCAATAGCTCGGAAAAAATCCGTTCCGCATCACTGATGTTCGGCGAGATATCTTGCCCAGCCACCATTTTGTCGATCATCGCCACCAGATGGTTGGTAATTTTAGCGGGAGCGGATAATACCGTAGCCACTTGTCCCTGACGCGCATTACTCTCAATGATATCGGCAACACGCATAAAGCGTTCTGCATTTGCTACTGATGTCCCGCCAAATTTCAGCACTCGCATTTCTGATTCTCTCCCGCTTTCGCGCTTTTTTATCGCAAACTTTTTTGCAAAGATTTGATTGAAAAAAAAAAGCCCGCACTGTTTAGGTGCGGGCTTTTTTCTGTTGTTTCCTGTACGCGTCAGCCCGCCCCGTAACCTGTGGTTTCGGTGGTGGTAATAATTGTTGTGTTCAGGCTGATGTATTGCATGTCGTCTGTCTGTCTCATAAATAATGTGGCTCTACCTCTATTGGTTAAAGCAAACGTCCCCTCAAGTCAAATTTTTTCAGTCGCCACCCTGACGAAATGAACCTCTTACTGCTGAGCCATTGTCTTATCTGACGAGCTTTTTTAGGCGAAATAAATAAAATAACCTTCTTGAATCCAGATAATAAAACTGAAATGAAAGCTTTTGTCACTACGATATACTTTGTGTTTTTTTTCACTTAATAAGAAGAAATAGGGCCATAAGCGATAGATACGATCTTTAAATGATAAGAGCATACCTGGTGGCAGTGATGCACTTGATTAAAGAATAAAGCTATCTTTTAGAGGTTGTTTTTTCGCTCAAATGATTTATAAGGCAACAAAAATGAAAACTTTGTCACTTCACTTTACATTTAACTAACATTGATGATAATTCTTCTAATGCTTTTAGGCGAAACAGAGCACTAATAAGAAAAGTAGGTCAATTGCCATAATGACAAAATAATATTGATTTTAAACAATAAAAATCAACAGATTAGCGAAATCATTTTTGGTTTACCTCGAATGCTCAATTTTTAATATTAATAACACTGAATCGGTAACATAATTTAACCAACTATCGCTTAAGCTGGTATTCTTGTAAGTCTTTTTCACAAAAGTGTTAACGTGCTACAATTGAATTTGATATATGTCAACAAAGCGTAGTTTTGTTGGGTGGTAAATTCGGCTCACACTGTTATATTGCTGTTAATAGGGTTAGGATATGCGCCGCTTTTGTCACCTTTGGGGCTGTAGGGAGTAACACCCCGACCAAGCTAGTGATGTTGTTGACGTTGATGGAAAGTGCATCAAGAACGCGTTTACGTACTTTAGTCATGTGATGAACGGGATGACGAGTAACTAGTCAATAAAAATCCTAATATAACAAAGACTTCTGTACTTCCTATTTCTATTTTGTTGGCAATTTTAGGTAGCAAACATGCAGACCCCGCACATTCTGATCGTAGAAGACGAGATAGTTACTCGTAACACCCTGAAGAGCATTTTCGAGGCGGAAGGCTATGTTGTTCATGAGGCTAATGATGGCGCAGAAATGCACCACATTCTGTCTGAGAATGATATCAACTTAGTTATCATGGACATCAATCTGCCGGGCAAAAATGGCCTGTTGCTGGCACGGGAACTTCGTGAACAAGCAAGTGTTGCCCTAATGTTCCTGACCGGCCGTGACAACGAAGTTGATAAGATCCTCGGCCTGGAAATTGGCGCTGATGATTACATCACCAAACCTTTCAATCCGCGCGAATTAACCATTCGGGCGCGCAATTTGCTGTCACGTACCATGAATTTGGGTAGCGTAGGCGAAGAGCGCCGCTTAGTGGAAAGCTATAAATTTAATGGCTGGGAACTGGATATCAATAGCCGCTCATTGATAAGCCCTGCGGGCGAGCATTATAAGCTGCCACGTAGTGAGTTCCGCGCCATGCTGCACTTCTGTGAAAACCCGGGCAAAATCCAATCCCGTGGCGAATTACTGAAGAAAATGACCGGTCGTGAGCTGAAGCCACATGACCGTACTGTTGACGTGACCATCCGCCGTATTCGTAAGCATTTCGAATCGACGCCGGACACCCCAGAAATCATCGCCACTATCCACGGTGAAGGTTATCGTTTCTGTGGTGACCTGGAAGAGTAACTCTCTGACTCGTCTACGAAAAAGCCAGCATTCAAATGCTGGCTTTTTTATTCACACTTCATATCCAGCCAAACACCTTTATTGCCACGGCATAATTGGCACTGCGCTTATCGCGTTTTTCGGCGAACCGTCGACAACTCTATCTGAATAAGTCAGGTAGATTAAGGTATTACGTTTCGGATCGTAGAAACGCACTACCTGTAGCTTTTTAAATACCAATGAAGTTCGCTTCTGAAAAACCACGGTCCCATCGGATTTTCTATTCTTAATTTTGTCACTTAACTCAATTGGCCCCACTTGTTGGCAGGAAATAGCCGCATCTGAAGTATCCTCCGCCAACCCTAATCCCCCTTTGATACCACCGGTTTTTGCCCGACTGATATAACAAGTTACATTTTTAACATCAGGATCATCGAAGGCTTCAACCACAATTTTATGGTCAGGCCCCAAGAGTTTAAATACCGTATCAACAGAGCCAATTTCTTCCGCATGAGCCGTTATTGCCCCGAAAGAAAGTATGCAACCAAGGAATATCCAATTTTTTTTCATACACTTACTCCATACCGTTGAATAACCTTATCCAACGTTAAATATTTTAACCAATAATAAAATATTGGTGAAAAAGTCATTTTATCAATCTCAGCTACATTTTTAGCACACAATGCCAGTAAATTCTTAAGCAGTCGGGAGCATAAAAAGTTGCTACTATGCGCCAGAGCTATTATCTCATATCACTAATACCCTAAATTTAGGCCGCTTTACGAGGAAGATCTATGGATCAAGCCAGTATCATTCGTGATTTGCTTAGCTGGCTAGAAAGTCATTTAGACCAGCCTTTAGCATTGGACAATGTCGCTGCCAAAGCAGGCTATTCAAAATGGCATTTGCAGCGAATGTTCAAGGATGTCACCGGGAATGCCATCGGTGCCTATATCCGCGCCAGAAGGTTATCAAAAGCCGCTGTCGCATTACGATTAACCAGCCGCCCTATTCTGGATATTGCATTGCAATATCGCTTTGATTCGCAACAAACTTTTACCCGCGCATTTAAGAAACAATTTGCGCAAACACCAGCCTTATACCGTCGAGCAGAAGATTGGCATTCAGCAGGTATATGTCCGCCGATTCGGTTAGGTGACTATACACTGCCTCAGCCTGAATTTATTACCTTACCAGAGCAGCATTTGGTGGGGCTGACACAGAGCTACTCTTGTACGCTTGAGCAAATAATGACTCATCATTCTGAATTGCGAGTGCACTTCTGGCAGCAGTATCTGGGGGACGCAGACCATTTGCCCCCTGTGCTTTATGGCTTACATCACTCCCGACCTAATCAGGAGAAAGATGATGAGCAAGAGATTTTCTACACCACAGCCATCGAACCACAACATGTGCCGGGTAATGTGCAGGAAGGGCAACCGGTTATCTTACAAGGTGGTGAGTATGTGCAGTTTAGCTATGACGGGCCACCAGATGGTTTGCAGGACTTCATTCTGACACTGTATGGCACCTGTTTACCACAGTTAGCGCTAACCCGCCGATGTGGATACGACATCGAAAGATTCTTCCCTCAGGGAAGGCCGAAAGAGGGGCCTCCGGCCTCGCTGAAGTGCGAATATCTCATTCCTATCCGGCGTTAACGCTGTAGTTCATCCAGTGCTGGCATATCCAGGTGAGCGGTATCGCCAGCACTTTCAATCACCCAACCAGAAGCCAGCCACGGGCTTTCCTGATAATCAACCCGTGATAGCGAACAGTTACGCAAACGCAGGCGCCGCTCCGCGTGGGGGGGCAAGCCCAGCAGTGTGCTCAACAAGCACCCCAGCGCCATACCATGACTTACTAATAACGGTTTGCTACCAGCAGGAAGCTCCAAACAGCTATCCAGTGCCGCACGCATTCGCCGCCCTAGTTCTGCCATCGACTCCCCTTCAGGAATTCGGCCACCTTCAGTGCCATTGATCATCTGTTTGCGCCATTGCTCTTCTTCTGGCGTCAAGCTCTCAATCGGGCGCGTTTCCAGTACGCCCATATTCAGTTCACGCAGGCGCGGATCTGTCACCACTTTTAGCCCACAAGCATCGGCGATAATTTTTGCCGTCTGCTGCGTACGCCCAAGGTCACTGGTAATAATATGCGTGATGCCCTGGCTGCGAACTCGTTGCGCAACCAAGTGTGCCTGACGTTCACCAACAGCGGTCAGCGGGCTGTCCGATTGGCCCTGAATCTGGCGCGATGCGTTCCATACGGTTTCGCCGTGGCGCACGAGAAATACCTGTAGCATGTCATTTTTCCGTTATACTGCGTGAAATAAACATTTAAGAATTATTGAGATTTACTATGTACCATGTTGTTGCCGCAACTACCAACCCTGCAAAGATTAAGGCTATTAGCCTCGCTTTCGATGATGTTTATGGCCCCGGTCAGTATCGCATTGAAGGTATCAATGTCGACAGTGGCGTTCCTCTGCAACCGATAGGCAGCACTGAGACACGCACAGGTGCCAGACAACGAGTTAGCAATGCACGTCAGATGCGCCCTGAGGCAGATTTTTGGGTCGGGGTTGAAGCCGGTATTGAAGATAATATGACCTTTGCATGGATGGTAATTGAACACTTGCAGTGGCGAGGAGAATCCCGCTCTGCCAGTTTGATGCTACCCGATATTATATTGCAAGGGATTCGCCAAGGCCGTGAGCTGGGCGACGAAATGGCAGATTTAACCGGTATATCGAATGTGAAACACAAAGGTGGAGCCATCGGCATTTTTACCGACGGCAAACTGACCCGCACCAGTGTTTACCACCAGGCGCTACTGCTGGCACTGGTTCCCTTCCATAATGAGATTTACCAGCGCCCGGTATAGTTGGAATAAGTTCAGGACGGCTTGTTGGTCAGCAACTGGGCTTCAAGCCAGCTTTTCAGTTCCGGCGGCGCGGCTTTCAAGCTATTGGAGCCGCGCGTGATAGTCGCAATCCCTGCGCCCAACTGATTCTTGAGTTCCCGCTGACTTAATTCCCCGCGCATTAACTCCTCAATAATACGCACTCTGGTCCCCAGCGCCGTACGCTCATCCGGTGTCAGCATCAATTGCAGTAGCGGTAAATGGAGGTCTTGCGCAATGGCGTCTTGCAACAGCGCAACAAAAGTCAGCCAGTGCTGATTATCCTCAGTCGACAGATTCGGATCAGTCAATCGTAGTTTTGTCATGATAGGGAAAGCCGCCATACTATTTAACTAGTACAACAGCTTATCATAACCTCAGATATAGCCAAAGAACTTGCCGTTGCGGCAAGCGCCGCTAACACCCCTGCGGCTTCAAAGACAAAAGGATCCCCGAAGTAATTGGAGTCGCAAGTAGGCAGCAAGCAAACACATCCCGATGAGCTTACTCCAGTAAGTGATTCGGGTAAGTGCGCGTAGCTAACACCCCTGCGGCTTCAGAGACAAAAGGATCCCCGAAGTCATTGGAGTCGCAAGTAGGCAGCAAGCAAACGCATCCCGATGAGCTTACTCCAGTAAGTGATTCGGGTAAGTGCGCGTAGCTAACACCCCTGCGGCTTCAAGTACAAAGGGGATCAGTAACGCCGCTGCCACTCGGCATCACTCAGCACCTTAGCTGGGCGATTCATAAAGTGACGATAGAACGCATCATAAGCCAATACGTTTTTCACATAACCTCGCGTTTCAGAGAACGGGATACTTTCGATAAATGCTACGGCATCCACCTGCCCGCCGCTATTTCCCAGCCAGGTATTGACCCGCGATGGGCCTGCGTTATAGGCCGCACTGGAAAGGATCCGGTTGCGACCAAATTGTTGATAGACCTCTTCCAGATAGCTGGTACCAATCTCAATGTTAGTGACAGGATCAAGCAACTGGCTGCTGTTCACATAACCGGGAATATTATTCAGTTTAACTGTGTGCTCCGCAGTCCGTGGCATCACCTGCATCAGGCCTGTGGCTCCCACCGGCGATTGCGCTTTCGGGTTCCAGGCACTTTCCTGACGAGCTATCGCCATGGCATAACTTGGCGTTATCCCCTTGCCTTCCGTCGCCTGACGGAATTCTTTTGGCCAGGCCAGAGGGAAGCGCTCTTCCAAATGGTCCCATAGCTTGGCAACAATGGTTGCCTGAACACTCAAATCGGCCCACTGCTGATTAAATGCATAGCGCGCCAATGCTTCCTGCTCAGGTTTGCTGCGGCTGGCAACCAAATAGCTCCACTCGTTACGTGCCAGATTATCCATATTCCAATACATCAATTCGCGCACCCGAGCAATTTCGGGCCGTTGCGCTAGTGAGGCATCAGGTTTGGTCGCAACCTCAACATTAATCGGGTAAGGAACACCCAGTTTTTGGGCGGCGACCATCGGATAGAAGCCTCGCTCCTGCATCAGACTGCGCAGGATGGCTTCGCCCTCGGCCTTCTTACCTTGCTCTAACAACAATGAAGCACGCCAGTAGCGCCACTCATCTTTACTTTGTGCATCGGCCGGCAAACGGGCCATCCATGCAGCTAAACCTTGGCGATCGCCCGTACCCAACGACATGCGGATACGGCGCTCCAGCAACGGGGTGGAATGGCTGCGCAAAGTGACTTGATCGCGCCATTTAGCTTGGTCATAAGTCGCATCAGTGCCCATCAAACGCCAAGCGACCGCTTCTTCCAGCTCCAACTTCTCGCTGTCACTCATTTTTTGCAGCCGCGCCAATGTTGGGATCATCGCGCGTGCATTTTCTACGTCCTGGCGCGCCAGTCGGGTAAACGCAATTGTGGTGGCAGAACGGGTGAAGTCAGTCGGCCCGACGGTACGAGCAAAGCTTTCAACACTGGCAGGATCACTTTGCAGTTTCGCCAATGCCGTTCCCATAGTTTGGTAATCCGCTGGCAGTTGTTTGAGTAAATAATTCACCAAACTGGCATTGCCCTCTTTAAGAGCAAGCTTCATGCGGGCCAGTGTTGCCAGTGGAGTTTGATGCCCGGCTTGTTGCCAGACACTGAATAATTTATCGCAACTACCCGGAAGCGCCTGGCCGTTGAGCCAAATTTCACTGGCACCATCCCAGGCAACTTGCTGTTCGCCAGTGGCCCATTTGGCGTAGTAATAATTACAGCGGGCTGCCACCGGTTTAGGCGCTTGCGGACTGAATGCCAATAAGCCACGCCAATCTTCACGACGCGCCAGTTCGTTTACAAAACGGGATGACAGCGAACGAGCAGGCGGCAACGTGGGGTTCCGACTCAAGAAATCGGTTACTTGCGCCGCACTCACTTGGCTTAAATCTTGAGTTAACTGGCGGTATTCCAGATACGGATACAGCGGATAATCGCGTAACGTCGGCATCAATTGTGCCACGGTATTCATCTGATTACTGTCCCAGGCCAGCTTAACTTGCTGATAGCGTTGCCGTTGGGCATCAATGGAGTCAGCGAATGCCACCCCTGAAGTCGTCACCAGACACACGCCAATCGCCAGATATCGCCACTTGTCCATACTTACTGTTTCCTCACTGGTTGTTGGCTACTACATTTCACTTACCGCAACTTCTGATTAGCATAGTCATAATTAGTTCCGGTAGCAGGATATACTAACCAAGAGTTTCATCTAATAGCCAGCGATTACACGTACAAATAGACATGGATAATTAATCTGCTCGGATGATGGTGCAAGAAGCTGAATATTCAATGGATTAGCCAATAATTACGACTAAATATTTCGACTTTATTATCTCAGATCAAGACACTATTTTGATAAAAACCTACTATCCTTGCTTAATATAACTATGTTGTTGTAAACATAATTGTTGTAAACATATCATTCAGAATAATTTTTTTGTCTTTTAATAAAAATCAAATAATTAAGGAGCAGGATCTTTTCATGAAAGAGTATTCACTGCCCTGCGCCGTTAGCCTCGACGGTAATGAGATGAAAAACGGATAGATTTCAGATTTTCAATTTTTAATTTTTAAGAAGGTTCTTTCAATGCAAAACTCATCAAATCCCAAACCCGCCTCGCCACCAGAAGGCCAGGCCTGGTATCAACTTACCGTGGAAGAATCTTTGCAGCAGCTCAATAGCCGCGAAGAAGGGTTAAGCCAACAAGAAGCTGAAGAACGCCTTAAACAATACGGCCCTAACGCGCTACCGGCCAAAAAAAGTAAGCACCCCCTGCTACAATTTCTCGCTCATTTTAATGACGTCCTGATTTACATTTTATTAGCTGCTGCGTTAGTCAAAGGCCTTATGGGCCACTCTGTCGATACCATTATCATTCTTTGTGTCGCCGTCATTAACGCATTAATTGGTTATGTTCAGGAAAATAAAGCCGAGAAGTCACTGAAAAGCATTCAAAACATGCTCTCCAGTAAAGCGGTAGTCATTCGTGATGGCAATGCAAAAACCATTGATGCACAAGATTTAGTACCAGGTGATATCGTCACATTGAAACCGGGGGATAAGATCCCAGCCGATTTAAGGTTACTCGAAGCCCACAACCTGCAAATTGAAGAAGCTATCCTGACCGGTGAATCCACCGTGGTTGAGAAGCAAATTGAAGTCATTGAAAACGAATCAGTGATTGGTGATCGTAAAAATCTGCTGTTCTCCGGCACTACTATCAGTGCCGGTACCGCGAAAGGCGTAGTGATTGCCAGTGGCGGGGATACCGAACTGGGTCACATCAACCAGATGATGTCAGCGGTTGAAGCCACTCGTACCCCCCTGCTGCAACAGATGGACCGCCTGGGTAAAGCGATTTTCATCCTGATTCTGGTGATGATGGCATGCTTGTTCGTCTTCGCCTTTATTCTGCGCGACCTGCCGGTCAATGAGCTGTTGTTAGCCCTAATAAGCTTGGCAGTAGCCTCGGTGCCTGAAGGGTTACCGGCGATTATTTCGATTATTCTGTCCTTGGGTGTGCAAGCAATGGCGCGTAACCGCGCGATTATTCGCAAGCTGCCAACGGTAGAAACTCTGGGTGCCATGACCGTTGTCTGTTCCGATAAAACCGGCACCTTGACGATGAACGAAATGACCGTCAAAGCGGTGATTTTGGCCGATAATTGCTACCGGGTCACCGGTGAAAGCTATGAGCCGGTAGGTAACATTTATCCGGAAGGCAGCGAGCAGCAAGCCGTGCTGGAAGGGCCGTTAAAAACATTTATCACTGCGGTGAATTTATGTAATGACAGCCAGATTCAAAAGAACGACCAAGGCCATTGGACTATTGTCGGCGGCCCAACCGAAGGCGCATTGAAAGTCTTAGCAGCCAAATCAGGTATTGAGTTGGGTCAGGTGAGTCAACACGGAAAAATTCCTTTCGATTCTGCCTATAAATATATGGCCACCAGCCATCAGGTTGAGTCCGAAAGCTGTATCTTCCTGACCGGCGCGCCAGATGTACTGTTTACTTTCTGCCAGCAAGAACTGACGGATAAGGGCGTCATTCCCTTCCGCCGTGATTACTGGGATGCCGAGATGACGCGCTACACCAAGCAGGGCCTGCGCATGTTAGCGGCGGCCTATCGTCCAACGGAACAGACGGTCAGCGAGTTAGGGCACAGCGATATCCAGCAAGGTATGATCTTCGTCGGCATCGCCGGCATGATGGACCCACCTCGCCCTGAAGCTATCGACGCCATTGCCACCTGCCAACAGGCAGGGATTCGTGTGAAAATGATAACCGGCGACCATCAGGAAACCGCGATGGCGATTGGTGCCATGCTGGGTATAGGTAATGGCAAAGACTCCATTACCGGCGGCCAGTTAGAGCATATGGATGATAAAGAACTGGCTGAAGCCGCTGTTCGTTATGATATTTTTGCCCGTACCAGCCCTGAGCACAAACTGCGTCTGGTGAAAGCGCTGCAAGAGAAAGGCGAAATCGTGGGGATGACCGGCGATGGGGTCAACGATGCACCGGCACTGAAACAGGCCGATGTGGGGATCGCCATGGGCATCAAAGGCACCGAGGTGACAAAAGAAGCCGCCGATATGGTGCTGTCAGATGATAACTTCGCCACTATTGCTCACGCGGTTGAAGAAGGCCGCCGTGTCTACGATAACCTGAAGAAAACCATTCTGTTTGTCTTGCCGACCAACCTGGCACAAGGATTGTTAATCATCTTTGCTATCCTGGTGGGTGCAGTTATTCCACTGACGCCATTACAAATCCTGTGGATAAACATGGCAACCTCCACCACGCTTTCATTCGGTTTAGCATTTGAGCCAGCAGAAAGAGGCATCATGCGCCGCAACCCGCGCGATCCATCAAAACACGTGTTAGATGGTCATGCTATTTGGCGTATCGCATTTGTCGGTACCTTGATAGCGTGCAGCGCCTTTGCCCTGGAAGCCTACATGGAACCGCGCGGCTACAGCACTGAATTCATCCGTACCGTGTTGATGCAAACGCTGGTAACTGCACAATGGATTTACATGTTTAACTGCCGTGTGATGGACAGATTCCCGCTGAACAAAGAAGTCTTTGTTAATAAGGGGTTGTGGTTGGTTTCTGGTGTGCTGATTCTGTTGCAGCTAGCCATTATCTATCTGCCATTTATGAATACCGCTTTCGGTACCGAGCCATTACCGGCTTATTACTGGGGTATCACACTGTTGGTTTCTATCGCCATCTTCTTGATTGTCGAAGTCGAGAAATGGGTCATCGGGCGCTTCAAACGCGCATCGAATTGAGTCTGATATCAATCAGTCCCCCTTCAAGCCCGGCGACTCTGCCGGGTTTTTTTATCCATCATAAAGAGAATTTAAGATAAATCTCACATTGCCGATACCATGACTGTTAATACGCCAATTAATTCTTATAATAGATTAGCGGAGATTTATTATTCGATACCGCCATTAACATGTGAGCCATGTCGCCAACGGGAAGCGCAAAAATGAATACTACACCTTGCGCAATTAACGGCGTCAATGATGAGAAATATCATTATCAGCCTAAGCTATTTACGCCACCGCGTATCTGGCGGCGGATTTGTGCCTTCACATTATTACTTCTCTCCATTTTATTCGCCTCACTGCCCTCAATGGCAGCCAATAACTTAAGTGAAGAACTTATTCATGAACGTAGCGACTCTGCGACAAAAATGGTGCTGGGCATTATCAGTTATTCGCGCTGGCCAACCCCGCCGCCAGTCATTCGTTTGTGTGTTATTGCCCCGACAAACTATGCAGAAGAGCTATTTAATCCAGCATTAATGCAAACTGCACATCCAATAAAAACCCAGCGTTATTCCCTACCCGATTCGGCGCTGGCAAACAACTGTGATGTGGTTTATCTCGGCCGTTTGGGGGAACAACAGCGTCAGGAACTGGCGACTCAACTCACTGGGCTGCCGGTTCTGACCATCAGCGAAGATTATGACGAATGTACTGTGGGCAGTGCGTTTTGTCTGTTACTGGAAGATAAGCAAGCCTCTTTCAAAGTCAATATGGATGCATTAGCACGCGCCGGGATACGAGTTCATCCCAATGTGTTGCAACTTGCCCGTAAAAAGGCTGACGCATTATGAGTTCTATAAAAAATAAATCTGCTGAGCAGATAAAGAATCAAACTAATCTACCAAAACTGCCAACGCTTGGCCGAGTTCTGGGCAGAATACATTTAATTGTGGCGCTGGTATCTGTGGCGACAGCCGGTATTTTCCTGACAGTAGTCGCCTTGTTTGCCTTGCGGGTTTACGCTGAGCACAACCTGCATTTGATTGCCCGTTCAATCAGTTATACCACTGAAGCTGCTGTTGTTTTCGGCGATACGGTAGTGGCGAATGAAGCGCTGTCGATGATTGCCACTAATGAAGAAGTCGCCGAAGCGAAGATTATGGATGTCAATGGCCGGGTGGTTGCCCAATGGACATTGCCTGACGACGGCCCCATGCATCAGATGGAGCAAAGTGTCGCCCGCTGGGCGCTGCCTGAACCGGTGGTACTCCCTATTGTTCACTCTGGTAATGAAATCGGCAGAATAGTGATTGTTGGCCATGGTGGCAGCCTGCTGCGTTTCCTGTTGCAGGGGTTAGCGGGCCTCTTTGTCTGCCTTATTCTTAGCACCCTGGTGGCGATATTTTTGTCCCGCCGGATGCTATTTGGCATCATCGGCTCACTGAATCGTATTACCGAAGTCGCGCATAATGTCAGCCGCAATCGCAGCTTTGGTCAACGAGTTCCATCAGCACAAATTGCCGAGCTGAATGAGTTAAGTCATGACTTCAATGGCTTGCTGGAGGAACTTGAAGTATGGCAAAAACACCTCACTCAGGAAAATGATTCTCTGGCACACCGCGCGGCCCACGACAGCCTGACGGGTTTAGCAAACCGCGCTTATTTTGAAGGCCGTTTAAGTCGAACACTCAGTGATTGTAAAACCAACGAACACGTTGCGGTTTTATTCCTTGATGGCGATCGCTTTAAAGAAATCAATGATAACTATGGCCATGCTGCGGGCGATGCGGTGCTCACAACTATTGCTGACCGCCTGCGCGCCTTATTACGTGAAAGTGATTTAGTCGCTCGCCTGGGCGGTGATGAGTTCGCTATCTTATTGGCACCAATTTATAACACTGATGATGTACTCATCATTGCCAACAATATTATAAAAAGTATGACACAGCCCATAACGCTGCCTGATGGGAGTGAAATTATCTCTTCACTCAGTATTGGGGTTGCTATTTATCCTGATCATGCCCAAACGCCGGATGAATTATTACAACGGGCTGATGAGGCGATGTATCAGGCAAAAAAAGGTTTCCGGCCATGTGAACAATGCACTGCTTATCAGTCGGACTATATTTATTCAGAAAATAAGTATCCAGAAAGTACACACACAAAAATTTAGGGTAGGTGACATGCTGGGTTTAAACAATAATCGTCAGAAAAATCCTCTGTGGATTAGCTTTTTTGCTCTTTGTTTATTGGTATTAGTCGGCTGTCAGGCCAAACCACACCAAGGGCTGACCCCTGAACAAATTGCGGCGTTACAAGAGCAAGGGTTTAAATTAACCGATAATGGCTGGGTGTTTGGGCTAGCGAATAAAGTGTTATTCGACAGTGACGTCAGGAAATTAAACGCATCGGGCGTGCAGACCGTTCAAAACATTGGTCGTGCTTTACACAATGTCGGGATTAACCATATGCGGGTTGATGGACATACCGATGCCATAGGTGAGGATGGCTACAATCAGCAATTATCATTCCAACGAGCTTCTGCTGTAGCAGATACACTGGCCGCAATCGGTATTCCGCGCACCAATATTGAGGTTCGTGGCCGTGGCAAGCTAGAGCCGGTGGCGGATAACCGCACAGCCAAAGGTCGGGCGGAAAACCGCCGTGTGGCAATAATCGTCACCGCGCCGTAGCCTTAAAAGAGGTCATCCCGATGAGCTTACATCAGTAAGTGATTCGGGTGACAAATCTGTCGGGAGCAGATTTGAACGCTGCTGGCAGCGGCCTCGCAGAGGCGAGGCCCATGGACGGGCCGAGTAACGAGTGCAGCCAACACACCTGTGACTTGAAAGATGACATCCGCCTATACCCTATAGATTTCAGGCCACAGGAAGGCGGCAAGTGAGAGAATCCCGATGAGCTTACATCAGTAAGTGATTCGGGTGATTGAGTGCAGCCAACACACCTGTGACTTGAAAGATGACGGGTATAGTAAAACGGGCTACACTCCGCACCAGATATCCTAATAAAAACTGATCTAGAGAGGCTGAGGCAACGTGGCTCAATACGTCTATTCTATGCATCGTGTCGGTAAAGTAGTTCCGCCGAAACGACATATTCTGAAAAACATCTCCCTGAGTTTCTTCCCTGGGGCAAAAATTGGTGTGCTGGGTCTTAACGGCTCCGGTAAATCTACCCTGCTGCGCATTATGGCGGGCATTGATACCGATATTGAAGGCGAAGCTCGTCCACAACCTGGCATCAAAATCGGTTACCTACCACAGGAACCAAAACTGAATCTTGAACAAACAGTGCGTGAGTCGGTTGAAGAAGCCGTCGGCGAAGTTAAACGCGCTCTGACCCGTTTGGATGAAGTTTATGCACTCTATGCCGATCCTGAAGCTGATTTCGATAAATTGGCGAAAGAGCAAGGTGAGCTGGAAGCCATTATCCAATCCCATGACGGACATAATCTGGATAACCAGTTAGAACGTGCTGCTGATGCTCTGCGTCTGCCGCCTTGGGATGCAAAAATTGCCAACCTGTCCGGTGGTGAACGCCGCCGCGTTGCTATCTGCCGCCTGCTGTTGGAAAAACCAGACATGTTGCTGCTGGATGAACCGACCAACCACCTGGATGCCGAATCCGTGGCTTGGCTGGAGCGCTTCCTGCATGATTACGAAGGCACAGTGGTCGCCATCACCCATGACCGTTACTTCCTTGATAACGTTGCGGGTTGGATTCTGGAACTTGACCGTGGTGAGGGTATTCCATGGGAAGGTAACTACTCCTCATGGCTGGAGCAAAAAGATGCCCGTCTGGCGCTGGAAGCCTCTTCTGAAGCCGCACGTCGTAAATCTATTGAGAAAGAGCTGGAGTGGGTTCGTCAGAATCCGAAAGGCCGTCAGGCAAAAGGTAAAGCTCGTCTGGCTCGCTTTGAAGAGCTTAACAGCGTTGAATATCAAAAACGTAATGAAACCAGCGAGTTGTTCATCCCACCTGGCCCACGCTTAGGTGACAAAGTGCTGGAAGTTGAGCATCTGAGCAAATCTTACGGCGATCGTGTACTGATTGACGACTTGACCTTTGCGCTGCCAAAAGGCGCGATAGTCGGGATCATCGGGCCGAACGGCGCGGGTAAATCGACCCTGTTCCGCATGTTATCAGGTCAGGAACAACCCGATTCCGGCACCATTTCACTCGGTGATACCGTACTGTTGGCCTCGGTTGATCAGTTCCGCGACAACATGGATGACAGTAAAACCGTGTGGGAAGAAGTCTCCGGCGGCCAAGACATCATGAAGATCGGTAACTTTGAAATTCCAAGCCGTGCCTATGTTGGCCGCTTTAACTTTAAAGGGATTGATCAGGGCAAACGAGTGGGTGAGCTGTCTGGTGGTGAGCGCGGCCGTATCCATCTGGCCAAATTGCTACAGGTTGGCGGCAACATGTTGCTGCTCGATGAACCGACCAACGATCTGGACATCGAAACCCTGCGCGCACTGGAAAACGCCTTACTGGAATTCCCAGGTTGTGCCATGGTTATTTCCCATGACCGTTGGTTCCTTGACCGAATTGCTACCCACATCATCGATTATCAAGATGAAGGTAAAGTGGCGTTCTTCGAAGGTAACTTTACTGAATACGAAGAGTGGAAAAAACGCACTTTGGGTGCCGAAGCACTGGAACCACACCGTATCAAGTATAAGAAAATGACTAAGTAGTTAATAAAAAGTCGTTTTTAAACTTTATCTCGACTAAGGGCCTGCGATTGCAGGCCTTTTTAATCCGGGTACTTTATCTGATATCGGGTACTTCGCCCTTCCCCTGGCATTTTTGCAATGCATCCACGCGCTAATAACTCGGACAAATGGCGGGTAGCCGTCGCTTTACTAACCTTTGCTACTTTCTGATATTGAGAAGCACTGATCCCAAGAGCAAAACCGTTTTCACCGCCATCTAACAATCGGTTAAGCACTTTTATCTGCTCAGCCCTTAGCCCACTATCATTATGTTTTAACCAGAAGTGGGACTTAGCCAATGTAGAACGGACATCGTCAGATGCTTGATCCAAACTTTGCTCTAATGTGGCGATAAACCATAATAACCATGATGTTAGATCCAAACTCCCCCGCTGGCTCTTCTCCAAGATGGCGTAATACTGGTCTCGATTTTCAAGAATAGCGACCGACATAGCGTAAAGATAAATACTTTGGTTATCTGCCTGCGACAATGCCATATCTGTCAGCGCTCGAGTAATACGACCATTACCGTCTTCAAATGGATGTAGCGTGACAAACCAAAAGTGTACAATTGCTGCCCGTAAAAGAGGGTCAACAGCAGTATCAGTACGGGATAAATTAAACCAATCAATAAACTGCTCAAGTTCAGTAAACAATGCCTCTCGAGGCGGTGCTTCGAAGTGGACTGTTTCCTTGCCTATGCGACCAGAGATAACTTGCATTCGCTGTTCTCCCCGCAGTTGACCCGCCTTAATAGGCGTCAACGCCCATCGGTCATGAGGGAAAAGCCATTCATGCCATTGATACAATCGTTCAAGAGTTAAATCTGCATCGCATCCATTAATGGCATCAAACATGAGGGCAGCCAAACCATCAGAACGATCAGATGTCGGGTAACTATCTTCTAAGGTAACCCCGAGCCGTTTTGCCAGAGATGAGCGCACTGATCTGATATTGAGTTGTTCATTTTCTATTTTTGATGAGGCAATGATATTCGCCAGTAATGTATTCAGCGTTTTTGAGGCGCTTTCGTCAGAGGTATTTCCCTTACTTTCACCAAGAAGTTGCCCAAGCTTAAACCGGGTATTGCGTAGCTGAGGCTGAATAAGAGCATCATTCCAGTAAAAATGGGGCCACTGTTGTTGCTGCCATATCCAGAGGTTTTCACCCATGGTTATCTCCAGAGTTAAGAATGAGCCTATTAACCTCAAATTCGGCTCATTTTATGAGCCAAATAAACAGTATATTCGGCTCACCTTGGTATTTCCAGCCCCAGCATATAATCCTCAAATACCGGATGCCCCATCACCACATCAATAAAGCAACTGAGTGCCGGAGAATTCAGCTTGCGGCTCGGATAGACCAAATACAGTTCATTACCCTCGGCCTGCCACTGCGGCAAAACTTCAATCAACTGCCGGTTTGCTACCACTTCGCGACTTAAAAACGCAGGCAATAACGTAATCCCCCCACCATTGAGCGCACATTCACGGGCATACAACAGATTATCGGTAACATGCAGCGCAGGAACCTGCCAGCGAAAAAACTCGTCTTCATGACGTAAAATCAGGGCTTGCCAGGCACGATGAGCAATACAGCGGTGGGTATCGAGCTGACGTGGGTGAAGCAATGGCGGATGCTGTGCCAAATACGCAGGCGATGCCAGTAGATAGCGCGGCGCATATCCTAATCGTCGGCCAATCAGCGAGGAATCCTGCGGCTTGCCAGTGCGCAGCGCCACATCAAAGCCATCCTCGACCAAATCCACCATGCTATCCGACACCAAAACCTCCAGCAGAACATCGGGATATTGCCGCTGAAAATCTGTCGCCAGCCGTGTCAACAAAGTCGCACCCAGACCTGCGGGTGTCGAAATGCGCAGACGACCGCTAGGGTTATCCTTTAGGCGTTGCAGTGCCAAGTCCGCACGCTCGGCAGCTTGCAGCATCTCCTGGCAATGCACCAGATAGCGCTCACCAGCGAAAGTCAGGTTCAGTTGACGAGTGGTTCTGGTGAGTAAGCGGATCCCCAAACTTTGCTCTAACTGACTGATCCGCTGACTGACGCTTGATTTAGGCAAACCCACCATTGCAGCAGCGCGGGTAAAGCTACCGCATTCTGCCACTCGGGCGAACAGCGCCATATCCTGTAGTTGTTTAAACATAATTGAGAGGCTTAAACATGATTATTTGCTTAAACATAATTATTTGCTTAAACATGATTGTTTATCTCAGGCGAACACTGCGTTAGTGATTGTCCATCTTATCACTCTCCTCAGATAGGTCTAGACTCAGTGAATAAGCTAAACAGGAGCAGGAACATCACCATGTCAATTAAAGCTATAGCTGTAAATCCGCAACAACCCGCTGATTTTATTGAAATCGCCCTGGATTCTCTCGCACCCGGCCCATTTGATTTGCTGGTCGAGGTCAAAGCTGTATCTATCAATCCGGTGGATACCAAGGTACATGGCGGTCTGAAAAAGAATGGCTTGCAACAACCGCGCATTCTGGGCTGGGATGCCGCCGGTGTGGTGGTCAATGTTGGTGAGAAAGTGACTGGTTTCCGTGCCGGTGATGAAGTGTGGTATGCCGGCGATATCACTCGTCCTGGCAGCAACGCTACTCAGCAATTGGTCGATGCCCACATTGCCGCCCATAAACCGCGCTCATTTAACTGGGCGCAAGCCGCAGCGCTGCCATTAACCGCCATCACTGCGTGGGAAGCGTTATTCGAACACCTGAAAATTCAGCAGGCTAGCGCGGATCAAACTTTGCTCATTATTGGCGGTGCCGGTGGTGTGGGTTCTTTGGCTATCCCGCTAGCCGCCTTGCGCAGCCCAGTTAAAGTGATTGCGACGGCGTCGCGTCCAGAATCAGCCGCCTGGTGTATTGAACGCGGTGCCGATCTGACTGTGGATTACCGTGACCTGAAAGCGCAGTTAGCAAAAGAAGGTATCGATAAAGTTGATTATATTCTTTGCTTGAATGACACCGATGGTCACTGGTCTGCGATTAGCGAGCTGATCGCCCCGCTGGGGCAAATCTGCACCATTGTGGAAAACGAAAAACCACTGGATCAGAATCAGCTGAAACTGAAAAGCGCCGCCCTGCATTGGGAGTTTATGTTCACCCGCAGCATGTTCTCTACACCGGACATCGCCCAGCAAGGGGAGATTTTAAAACAGGTGAGCCAGTTAGTTGATGAGGGCAAACTGCAAGGTACCCTGAGCGAAACGCTGCATGGCCTGACAGTAGAAAACCTGAAAGCTGCCCACGAGCAAGTCGCAGGCGGGCATATGCAGGGTAAAATTGTTATCACCTACTAAAGTTGCCCTTCCCGCGCTTCACTCAACAATGAAGGGCGGGCCAATCTTTGCAAATCGGCGGCTAATAGCTGTTGCACCAGTTCGACACAGCGCAAGAAGCGCTCGTCGTAGTCTGCCGACTCAACGTGGACGTATTCAATATTGTTGCTGCGCAACATCTGTTCCAGTAAATTTTGGAACGATTTGCGGTCACGATCACTGCCCAGACTGCGCAAACCATCAGCCACCCACGGCGTGTTATTTTCCAGCAAAATAACCAGATCAAAGCGATATTCATCAATCAGCGCCTGAACAAATGGATGCTCGCGCCCTTCATATTTTTTACAAAATGCCTGCGTGGTGACAAAGTCGGTATCGATAAAAGCGACTTTATTAGCATATTTAACCGAAAAATCAACGTATTGCGCTTGCCCCAATGCAATCTTGTCATAATCGGAATATTGCAGCGCCATCTCATCGCCGCCCAAGTGGGAGAAAACATAGTCGCGGCCATATTCCCACGCACTGGTGGTGTTGAAAATATTGGCTAACTTATTGACCAACGTGGATTTTCCACTTGATTCGCCACCCAGTATCGCCACGGTACGAACAAAAAACGGTTTCACTTCGGTCGGAATATAATCCCAGTAGCGGAAAGGATCGCGGCGGATCTGGCGGCCACTGATATTCATAAAGGAGCGTTCAGGGTCGATCAAGATGGTTTCGATACCAAATTGTTCGCGATAATGTGGCGCATCCTGGCTTTCACTGGAGTAGATGAAATTCGGTACTATCCCCTTCTCATTCATGAACTTTTTGACCCCACGGCTCCAGACATCCCAGCCATGTGGATAGGGTTCAATACCATTTTCATCAAATGAATGAATATGAATGTTTTTCTGATACTTAAAGGTTTGTAGTAACCAGCGCAAGCGGTCGCTGACGGTCGGCTGCTGTGACATTGAACTGTTCTCAAACAGCGCCAAATCGCGCGGCTCATCGTAACAAAGGATAATGTGCAGTTCGTCGACCTGACTACAAGCACGTTGAATGAGATAGATATGGCCGGTATGCAGTGGGTAAAATTTACCAAACACCACGCCGACTTTTTTCTCACGGCGCGGAAACTCCAGCTCGAGGTAGCGGTGCAAGGCTTCTAGCTTTTGTGCACTGGGACTTTTGATTTTATCATTGAGTAACTGGCTTAAATAACCTTTGGTCATGCCACTGGCATCTGCCACTTGCTGTAAGGTACAGCCTTTTTGCTTAATCGCTGTTTTGAGATAGTCGAACTGCAGCATACCGCCTCCTTGTTTAGCGCACTAAACAAAAATAACACAGTATGCTGCGCGATGAACACGACTAAATGAGGTGCTACAAATCTTCCAACACCGCCAGTGCATCGGCCAGTTTTTTGACCCCGAAAACCTGCATATTAGGCAAGGGTTTCTTTGGCATATTGGCATAAGGCACGATAGCGCGTTTAAACCCGTGCTTGGCCGCCTCGGAGATACGTTCCTGACCACTGGGCACCGGGCGAATTTCACCCGCTAGCCCCACCTCACCAAACACCACTAAATCCTGCGGCAGTGGGCGGTCACGCAAACTGGAAACCAACGACATCAGCAAGGCCAGATCAGCACTGGTTTCCGTCACTTTCACCCCACCGACCACATTGACGAACACGTCCTGATCTGACATCTGCAAACCACCGTGACGGTGCAACACGGCCAGCAAAATTGCCAACCGATTTTGCTCCAGCCCGACAGCTACCCGACGCGGATTCGACATCATCGAGTGATCCACCAGCGCCTGAATCTCAACCAGTAATGGACGCGTCCCTTCCCATACCACCATCACTGAACTGCCCGCCGTCACTTCATCACCGCGGCTCAGGAAAATCGCTGACGGGTTACTGACCTCGCGCAGACCCTGTTCGGTCATGGCAAACACGCCCAACTCATTGACAGCCCCAAAGCGGTTTTTGTGACTACGCAAAGTACGAAAACGTGAGTCGCCGTCGCCATCGAGCATCACCGAGCAGTCGATGCAGTGTTCCAATACTTTCGGCCCCGCCAGCGAACCATCTTTGGTCACATGCCCCACCATCACGATAGCAACGCCACGGGTTTTGGCAAAACGGGTGAGATAAGCGGCAGTTTCACGCACTTGCGCCACACTGCCCGGCGACGATTGGATATCCGCCATGTGCATCACCTGAATTGAGTCAATCACCATCAGCCGAGGCTGTTCTTGTTCGGCAATCAGGCAAATCTGCTCAATACTGGTTTCAGACAGCATGTTCAGGCCCGCGGTAGGTAATCCCAAACGATGCGCGCGCATCGCGACCTGTTGCAGTGACTCTTCGCCAGTGACATACAGGGTTTTCATGTTTTCGGACAATTTACAAAGCGTTTGCAACAGCAGGGTGCTTTTCCCCGCACCAGGGTTGCCGCCGATAAGAATGGCACTGCCCGGCACCACACCGCCGCCCAGCACCCGATCAAATTCAAGGAAGCCGGTTGAAAAGCGCGGTAATTCGTCCAAACTGATGTCGGATAATTTCTGAACCCGACTGACACCAGCATCACCGGCATAACCGCCAAAACGTTCATTACGGGTTGATGATGTCGCGGCCGCTAGCCGAATCTCGGTAATGGTATTCCAGGCATTACAGGCGCTGCATTGCCCCTGCCAGCGCGGGTAATCAGCCCCACATTCATTACAGACAAATGCTCGTTTTGGTGCTTTAGCCACCTTTCACCTCAATCAAATAACCCACAGTTACTGAGCACTTTCATGTTTTAAACTACCGCTGAGGATACACAGCACACTCAGCAAATCGCCGTGGCGGATAGCCACTTTTGCTTTGGCATAAACTTTAGGTTTGGCGTGGAAAGCCAAACCCAGTCCGGCTGCCTGCATCATTTTCAGGTCATTGGCACCATCGCCGATTGCCACAGTTTGTGCCACTGGGATATTCAGTTTTTCAGCCAGTTTGAGCAGCGTATCAGCCTTGTATTGTGCATCGACAATCGGCCCCAGCACTTTGCCAGTCAGTTTGCCGTCTTTGATTTCCAGCTCATTGGCGGCCACTTCAACCAGCCGCAATTTGTCGCGCAGATATTCGGCGTAATAGGTAAAACCGCCGGAAGCAATTGCCACATGCCAGTCCAGCGCTTGAAGTTTGCGCACTAAACTGGTCAGCCCTGGCATCAATGGCAATTCATCACGCACTTGTTTGAGGATATTGGCATCGGCCCCTTTTAGGGTTGCCACGCGCTGGCGCAAACTGGCGGAGAAATCCAACTCGCCTTGCATGGCGCGCTCAGTGACTGCCGCCACCTCTTCACCGACACCCGCCAACTTAGCAATCTCATCAATACATTCAATTTGGATAGCCGTGGAATCCATGTCCATCACTAACAAGCCCGGCGTACGCAGATGTGGGATGGCCCCTAACGGAGCCACGTCCAGCCCGCTTTCATCGGCCAGCGTTTTAATGCGCGGGGTCAAGCTGCCCGCCAGACGGATAACTTGATAATCTTCCACACACCAGGCGGAGACAATTACCATTGCCGCGCCCAGCTGGCGTTGAAAATCAGTAATACGCTTTTTATCCAGTTTTCTGCCGTACAACAGCCAACCTGTATGACCAGCCCGATAATCCAGCGGCATAACTTCATCGCCACTGAGTGAAAGTGGGAGACCCGGCCATTGATAGATCTCCGCGGGAAGATCGCAATAGGTCAGACTATTAGACATGAATGACTCCTGTAGAAAACGGGGTAAAGGCAGACAAAAGGACGCATCAAGCTATCCTATCGCCCTGGCTTCTGGCAACATATACCCTAAATAATTCGAGTTGCGGGAAGGCGGCAAACGAGATAATCCCGATAAGCTTACATAAGTAAGTGATTCGGGTTATTGAGCGTGGCCAACGCACATGCAGCTTGAAGTATGACGGGTATAAAGTCATCAAATACGGCAAGGAACATGCATGGCCAAGGCTAAATTAAAATTCCGTTTGCACCGCACCGCCATTGTGTTGATTTGCCTGGCATTGTTAGTTTTGCTTATGCAAGGTGCATCCTATTTCAGCCTCAGTCATCAACTTGCCCGCTCGGAACAAGTTGAAGAGCTGGCGAAAACCTTGGCGAAACAAGTCACCTTCAGCCTGTCACCCATTATGGATACCGGTGATGATGATATTGATAGCCAAAAAGTCGATGCAATTATTCAGCAATTGACGCAATCCAGCCGCATATTGGATGCCAGTGTATATCAGATTGACGGTACGTTAGTTGCCAATGCCGGAGAGAACGTTAAAGTGCGAGATAGACTGGCTTTGGATGGTAAACGCCCTGGCAGTTATTTCAATCACCAGATTGTTGAATTGATCCCCGGTAAGAGCGGGCCAACCGGGTTTCTGCGCATGACACTCGATACCCACGTACTCGCCACAGAATCCAAGCAAGTGGATAATACCACTAATTTACTGCGGCTAATGATACTGGTAGCACTGGCCGTCGGTATTATTCTGGCTCGAACCTTACTGCAAGGTCGCCGGAGCCGCTGGCAGCAATCACCTTATCTACTGACCGCCAATAAGCCAGTCAAAGAAGATGAGAGTGAAGAGGAAACGGCAGAATCAGACAAGAAACCTGATGATAAATAGTGTTGCGATATCAAGGAGACAGGGAATTATGCCATACGTTCAATAATGGGAGTTAAGGAAGCTATTTTCTCTCTCATCTGACAGGCTATAGCTTTAAATTCGACACTAATATTAGGGTGACTGCTCACATTCTGCCAGAATTGCCCCGCCAGTTGTTGTGCCCGTACCCAATGCTCACGGCTCACATCAACCGATAATGTTATATCGGGTGCAGTTTGCCGCATATTTCCCATACCAGACGGAGCAAAAGCCATTGGCAACATGTCATAAATAGGGGAAAGTGATAAAGGCCGATTTTCGGGGTGCAAGAATGATAGATTTCCATGATGCATATCGGTATTCGCAATCAATACTCCGAAAGCCCAGATCAAGCGAACTTGTTCAAGTTCAGCTATGCTCAGTAACCCTTTTGCCGTCAGTTCACGACAAACTTTTGGCCAACTGGCAACAGGCATTCCGACAAATTCAGCATTCACGGCCTCTAAAGACACCATACCAATGCGGCCCCGCTGACCATGTCGGTCAAAACGTTCAATTTCCAGAAAAGTCTGTCTATCCTCATTTTGCACAACATGATTGAAGGCTGCCGAATAACCCGCACCTCTTAATGTATTCAGCGCCAAAGACTCAGCAATGAGTAAATCCGCCCAGCGTTGTGCGTTAGGGTTATCCTGTACAGCGGTAAACTTGACGATAACATATGATGGGAGCTTGCCCTCATATCCGGCATAACAGGTAAATTTAGGTTGCTCTCCACCTGCCGATGAACCCACCATTTCCCCAGCGAGCGCCATTAGGGATAATTCGTTATACCGCCGTGGCTTATCTGACGGTTGAATCGGAACCGCATCAGGTTTATCCAGCCATTGTTGATAGCTTCCCTGCCCTATAAGAATGTTGCCATTTACGTCATCCGCCATACGGGATAAGGCAAGCAAAATATGATCTTCATTCCATCCACGAATATCCTTATCAAGTTGTAATAACTCAGCGGCAGACTTTCCCCAAATCCGACCAATAAACCCCTGCGGTCTCATATCAGCCAAGTACCAAGGGAGGCTATCAAATAACTGCCATGTATCGTCATCTACTTGATGTACACAACACATTTCGGCCGGATATATAGGATATAAATTGGCAAAATGGCTGGCATTTCCGTCAAGATCGATTCTGTAAAGCGGGAATTCACTCACACCTGCAACCAAGCGAAGTAAAGCATAACGGGTAGACTTTCCTTTCCCTAACTTTAGTACCCGCTCTTTCAACCGGGTTAATTGACGAGAAATCGTGGGCTGGCTGGTTGCCAAAGCTTGTGCCAGGGAGCTTGCTGTCGTCGGGCCTTGTCGTAATAACATTTCCAGAAAGGACACTTGAATAGCTCCGTGAATAGAATAATGAATAAAAATATGAATGGATTTATAGCGATAATATTATGATATGTAAAGGCTAGATACCAGAGATAAGCAAATTAATGAATAGATAGATGAGGATAAAAATACAATTGAGAACAGAGCCGCCACACCGTGGTACGGCTCTGTAAGATATCGTTAATATGACTCTTTATCACCCAGCAACACAGATTCCAACGCAATCTCAATCATATCGTTGAAAGTGGTCTGGCGCTCAGCGGCGGTGGTTTGTTCACCGGAAACTATATGATCAGATACAGTACAGATAGTCAGGGCTTTCGCGCCAAATTCAGCAGCAACACCATAGATACCTGCCGCTTCCATTTCCACGCCCAGGATGCCGTATTTTTTCATGACATCAAACATTTGCGGATCTGGCGTATAGAATAGATCTGCAGAGAATAAGTTGCCCACACGAACATTCAGACCTTTCGCTTTTGCCGCATCAACTGCATTGCGAGTCATATCGAAATCAGCAATCGCCGCATAGTCGTGGTCTTTAAAGCGCAGGCGGTTCACTTTAGAATCAGTACAAGCGCCCATGCCGATAACCACATCGCGCAGCTTAACGTCTTCACGCACCGCACCGCAGGAACCCACGCGGATGATTTTCTTCACGCCAAAATCAGTGATCAGCTCTTTCGCGTAAATGGAGCAAGAAGGGATCCCCATACCATGACCCATCACTGAAATTTTGCGCCCTTTATAGGTGCCAGTGAAACCCAACATGCCACGCACATCATTCACTTGCTTCACATCTTTCAGGAAGGTTTCTGCGATATGCTTCGCACGCAGCGGATCCCCTGGCATCAGTACGACGTCAGCAAAATCACCCATTTCTGCATTAATATGTGGCGTTGCCATAATCACTTTCCTTAAAAATCAGAGAATTAAAATTTATATTACCAAACTGTCTTTAGGTTTGAGCTACTTTGCACAGTTCAGAGAAAATCAGCCATCACCAGCGTAGATGAGCACAGACAGTTTGGACACGGCCAGCGCACAGCCCCCGGAGCGTACACGCAGTACGTGAGGAGGGCGAGCACTGCCCAAGTTCAAAATGGCACGCTCAGCTTAGCTGAATGACTTACAGCATATTCTTCCCGTAATCCATTGGGGAAAGGTCAAAATACTTGGCAACTGTCTGCCCAATATCAGCAAATGTCTCACGGTGGCCCAGTGAACCTGGTTTCACTTTCGGCCCATAGACCAAGACAGGAATATGCTCACGGGTATGATCGGTGCCCGGCCAGGTTGGGTCGCAACCGTGGTCAGCCGTCAGGATCAGAATGTCATCTTCTTTCACTAGCGCCATCAGTTCTGGCAAGCGACGGTCAAACAATTCCAGCGCAGCGGCATAACCGGCAACATCGCGACGATGACCATAAGAAGAGTCAAAATCAACAAAGTTAGTGAAAACGATGGTGTTGTCACCGGCTTTTTTCATCTCTTCGATGGTGGCATCAAACAGGGCATCCAGACCGGTCGCCTTCACTTTCTGCGTGATGCCGACATGGGCATAGATATCGGCAATTTTACCAATAGAAACCACTTCGCCGCCCTTTTCATCCACCAGTTTTTTCAGCATGGTCGGTGCTGGCGGTTCAACTGCCAAATCGTGGCGGTTACCGGTGCGCTGGAAGTTACCTGGCTTATCACCAATGAATGGGCGCGCAATCACACGGCCAATATTGTAACCGCCTTCAGTCAGCTCTTCGCGCGCGATTTCGCACAGTTCATACAGGCGATCCAGCCCAAAAGTCTCTTCATGACAGGCAATCTGGAACACCGAGTCCGCAGAGGTGTAGAAAATCGGTTTCCCGGTTTTCATGTGCTCTTCACCGAGTTGATCAAGAATCACGGTGCCTGAAGAGTGGCAATTACCCAAATAGCCCGGCAAATTAGCGCGTTTGACCAGTTTATCCAGCAATTCCTGTGGGAAACTATTCTCCACATCACTGAAATAGCCCCAGTCGAATAACACCGGTACACCGGCAATTTCCCAGTGACCCGATGGGGTGTCTTTACCGGAAGATAACTCACTGGCATACCCATAAGCACCAATGATGTCTGCATTCTTATCCAGCCCTACCGGGAATTTACCGGTAGATTCTTCGGCGGCTTTACCTAGCCCTAAGCGGCTCAGGTTAGGCAGTGTCAATGGGCCACTACGGCCAATATCGGCTTCACCACGGGCGCAGGCCTCGGCGATGTGGCCCAGAGTGTCAGCCCCTTCGTCGCCAAACTTGTTAGCATCAGCGCTAGCGCCGATACCAAATGAGTCTAATACCATAATAAATGTACGTTTCATCATTTTCTCCTGCATAGGTTCACACACTGTGCGGCACCTTTAAAGTATGGTGTTTATTCAGTAATACGGCGATAAACCACCGGGGTTTCTTCCGGTGCTTTTTGGCCTAATGTGATTGCCGCACGTACTGCATCTGCTGCCTGCTGCCAGTCATCTTCATTGTTGGCATGAATCACCGCTAATGGCTGTTGACCATCAACACTGGCTCCCAAGCGGGCCATCTCGGTCAGGCCCACACTGTAGTCAATAGGATCAGTTGCCCGACGGCGACCACCGCCAAGGGAAACTACGGCCATACCTAATGCTCGGGTATCCATAGCAGTGATAATTCCTGACCGTTCAGCAAATACGGGCTTGCTTAACATGGCGGCTGGCAAGTAACTGTCATAGCGTTCGACAAAATCGCTCGGGCCTTTTTGCGCAGCGACCATGCGACCGAAGATTTCCGCCGCTTTGCCGTTATCCAATACTGCTTGCAGCTTAGCACGAGCATCGGCATCATTTTGCGCCAAGCCGCCGGATAGCAGCATCTCGACACATAGCGCCATGGTGACTTCCAGCAGACGCGGGTTACGATATTCGCCAGTCAGGAAGCGCACCGCTTCGCGCACTTCAACCGCATTACCGGCACTGGACGCCAATACCTGATTCATGTCGGTCAGCAGCGCGGTGGTTTTGCACCCCGCACCATTAGCAACACTGACAATGGCCTGGGCCAAGTCCTCAGATAACTGATAAGTCGGCATAAATGCACCCGACCCCACTTTGACATCCATCACCAGCGCATCCAACCCTTCAGCCAGTTTTTTAGCCAAAATAGAAGCGGTAATCAGTGGGATGGAATCCACCGTGGCAGTGATATCGCGAGTGGCATAAAAGCGCTTATCCGCCGGTGCCAGTGAGCTGGTTTGCCCGATGATGGCGACGCCGACATCCTGAATGATTTTGCGAAAGGCGCTGTCGTCGGGGAAAATATCAAAACCAGGAATCGCTTCCAGTTTGTCCAATGTTCCGCCGGTATGACCCAAGCCACGACCCGAGATCATCGGTACATAGCCGCCGCAGGCCGCTACCATTGGGCCGAGCATCAAGGAAGTCACATCACCCACGCCGCCGGTGGAGTGCTTGTCCACCATCGGGCCATTAAGGTTTAGGCTCTTCCAGTTCAGCACAGTGCCAGAATCACGCATTGCCATAGTGAGCGCCACACGTTCTGGCATGCTCATATCATGGAAATAAATGGTCATCGCCAGAGCAGCAATTTGCCCTTCGGAAACCACGTTATCGCGAATGCCATTAATAAAGAAACGAATCTCTTCTTCGCTCAGTGCCTGGCCGTCACGTTTTTTACGGATAATTTCTTGTGCGAGAAACAAGGTATCCCCCTGCTTATGAAATAAAAGCAGCACAGCGGACAAAATAGCCCGCAGTGCATCTGCTCAGTTCAATGACTGAGATAATGATTAGTAGCCGGTAGTTTTGCTGTTGCTCTGATGACCCAATGTCGTCAACAAGCTACCTAACAGACTGGAAGCACCGAAACGGAAGTGGCGAGCATCAGCCCAGCCTTCACCCATCAATTGATCCGCCAACTGTAGGAATTGTGCCGCGTCTTCCGCGGTGCGCACACCACCCGCAGGTTTAAAACCAACTGTTTTCGCCACACCCAAGTCACGAATGGTACGCATCATGATGCCAGCACTTTCCAACGTGGCATTAACTGGCACTTTACCGGTGGAGGTTTTGATGAAATCAGCCCCAGCATTGATAGCAATCTCGGAGGCCTGACGAATCAAATGTTCCTGCTTCAACTCACCGGTTTCGATGATAACTTTCAGCAATACATTGGCGTCAGCACAGGCTTCTTTGCACTGTTTCACCAATTCAAAACCGACTTTATCGTTACCGGCCATTAAGGCGCGATAGGGGAAAACCACATCCACTTCATCAGCACCATAGGCAATCGCCGCACGGGTTTCAGCCAGCGCGATGGCAATATCATCATTGCCGTGAGGGAAATTGGTGACCGTTGCTATGCGGATTTCAGACGTTCCCTGCTCACGTAATGTTTTACGCGCAATAGGAATAAAGCGAGGATAAATACAGATTGCCGCGGTATTACCGGCAGGGCTTTTAGCCTGATGACACAGAGCAATAACCTTATCGTCGGTATCGTCGTCATTCAGGGTGGTTAAATCCATTAAACTCAGCGCGCGTTTGGCATAATCATTGAGATTCGCGCAGGCGGTTAAATCGGTCATAAAACTCTCCAACACTATTTCAGCCCCAGCACCTTGCCAAAGCTGAGCATTTATTTATGAGCCGAATGGTTCTAAGCTCAATACGTTGGCGAGCGGACTTGGTTCCTTGAAGATAGCCCCATCTGGGTGGCAATTGAGATCCATCTCACCGCACTAACTTATAGCTCTATTTGAACACGTTATCAGCACATGAGATGTGTTCAAATTCACATTAATCAATAGTAACTTGTAACGCGCCGATATTATATGTGATTAGAGTCACAAAATAACCTGATTTATAGCTTTCAGCCAGTAAACGCCCACTCGCATCAAGGATAGCTTATGGGCGGAAAATACGCAGGATTATGGGCCATCTCATCAAGATGGCCCATGGGCAAAATTATAATGCCAGGAAAAAGCCGGCGATGGTGGCACTCATCAAGTTCGATAAAGTACCTGCCGCCACCGCCTTTAAACCAAAGCGCGCGATATCGTGGCGGCGGTTAGGGGCCATGCTACCTAATCCACCCAACAAGATGGCGACAGAGGATAAGTTGGCAAAACCACACAGCGCGAAGGAAATAATGGCTTTAGAATGTTCAGAAAGCACCTGCAAACCGGCAGAGCGCACCAGCTCTTCGGCCTGTAGATACTGACCGAAATTCATAAATGCCACGAATTCATTCACAATGATCTTCTGGCCGATAAAGGAACCTGCCACCATCGCCTCGCTCCACGGAATACCGATCAGATATGCAATTGGTGAGAATACCCAGCCCAAAATCAATTCCATCGAAAGTTGCGGATAGTCGAACCAGCCGCCGATGCCGCCCAGAATACCATTTAGCAATGCAATCAATGCAATAAAGGCCAGTAGCATCGCCCCGACATTCAGTGCCAATTGTAGACCCGACGCCGCGCCAGACGCCGCAGCATCAATGATGTTAGCCGGTCGGTCATCTTCAGCAATCAGTGTGGCCGCATCAACATTATCACGGGTTTTTTCGGTCTCTGGCACCATCAGTTTGGCAAACAATAACCCACCAGGTGCAGCCATAAAGGAGGCGGCAATCAGATATTCCAACGGCACACCCATTTGCGCATAACCGGCTAATACAGAACCGGCGACCGAAGCCAAACCACCGCACATTACCGCAAATAATTCGGATTGGGTCATGGTGGCAATATAGGGGCGCACCACTAATGGGGCTTCAGTCTGGCCGACAAAAATATTGGCTGTGGCAGAAAGAGATTCAGTACGCGAAGTCCCCAATAGTTTTTGTAATCCACCACCCAAGACTTTAATCACCAATTGCATAACGCCGATATAATATAAAACGGCGATTAATGAGGAGAAGAATACAATGACGGGCAAGACTCGCAAGGCAAATACAAAACCGCCACCGCCAAAAACTTCAAACATTTTGTCGGAAACCAAACCGCCAAACATAAATGAAATCCCGTCATTGCCGTAAGCAATAACATTCGCGACGCCTTCAGACATGCCACCCAGAATACGACGCCCTACCGGTACATATAAAACCAGCGCGCCAATGCCGACCTGAATAATAAATGCCCCAACTACAGTGCGAATATTAATCGCCCTAAAATTACTTGAAAGAAGTACGGCTATTAATATCAGTACTGCCATTCCGACCAAACTCATGAGCATGCCGATAATCCTGTTAATAATTTGTATTAAAATAATGTTGGTGGATTATACCGGCATGATCTGGTGATCAAACAATCTCTGTCACAAATAAACACAACTAAAAGTAACCGCAAAGCTATTAACGTGACGGATATCACATCAAAATGGTAAGAACGCGTATTTTGCTAACTATTAGCGTGGTTTGTATGGGAGCGTCAAAACCTAAAGTGTGGATTGATCGGCTGAAGGTAAATGAAATAAACGCTGGCTATTGAGCAAAAGCTGAGTAGCAATATCGAGTGGTGCTTCTTGACGTAACTCACACAATGCAGCGAATACATTAGCCGCTCGCTCTGGTCGATTGGGTTGACCTTGAAAACCAGCTAGTGGCATATCCGGCGCGTCTGTCTCCAGTAATAATGCAGATAACGGTAATGCCGCCATGACATTACGGGTTTTCTGCGCCCGCTCATAAGTGATGGTTCCGCCCACCCCAATATAATAACCCAAGCGAATGAATGCCTGTGCCTGAGCTAAACTACCCGCAAAGCCGTGAACCACTCCCGTACGTGGCAAGGCAGCTTTACGCAATGCTGAAGCCAGCTGATCGTGCGAACGACGCGAATGCAAAATTACTGGAAGATCATACTGTTTGGCCAATTTTAACTGGGCGTTCAAGAGTGCCAATTGCCGGGGTAACTGCGGCTCATCCATATAGAGATCCAGGCCAATCTCCCCCACCGCCACCAATTTTTCTGTTTTAATCGCCAGTGCTGAGGCCAGGGTGGCTAAAGCGGCGTCTTGATGCTGCGCAATATAAAGCGGATGCATGCCCAGTGCGGCAAATAATGGCGGATAATTCGCTGCCAAATCGAGAATACGCGGGAAATAATCCGCACTGACGGCAGGCACAATAATTTGTCTAACATTCGCTTGCCCAGCACTCAATAAGCTGGCCACTTCCGCACCACGGAAAGGGGGAAAATCAAAGTGACAATGTGTATCGATAAAATAGGGCATTTGCCCGCTAATCACTGCCATTACGCGGTATCACCCTTGGTTTTCGCCACATCTGACGGCAAAATAATCTCCGCTTGTAATGGCTTTTTCTTGCTCCGAGTCACTGTCGGAATAATCAACCCGCTGTCTGCTACCGTCATCTGAGGTGGAAGATGATGATCCGAGGCTTTTGTAGCATTTGCAGGCGCGGTAATCTCCGGTGATTGAGTGATAGCAAATGAAGAATCATCATTGTCAATCAAGTCAGCCATATCATCTGGCTGGTTAATATCTTGCGGCTGGATCATTCGGCGGGAAAGGGGGATCGACGTTTTTCCACTGTTGATCTCAGACTGATCTTGCTGATCTCGCGGTAGTAGCCAGTGCCCTACGGTTGCCAGAAAATAGCGGCCACAGCGACGCCCTAAATGATAGTCCCGATTCAACGCAGGGATTCGACTCCCCAAAGCATTACTGGCCAGCGGCTTAGGCGGGAAAATCTCGAAAATGCGCAAGTCACCCGGCGGTTTTTCAATAAATTGCTGAATACGATGATAACTCTGCTCATGCTGCTGCATAATTCGCACCAGTTGCTGCAAGCTACTCTCACTCAGCCAATGCTCCATTCGCTTCATCCATTGCGGCGTGTAATAAGCCTGCGAAGGTACAGTGCGGATAACGACAATCGTATCGGCCCCACGGCGATAAGCTTCTTCAACCGGAATAGCATCACTAATACCGCCATCAAGATAACTTACCCCATCTAAATCAACTCCTTGCCGATATAGGCCCGGAATAGCACTGGAAGCCTTAATCGCCGGTAACCAGCTTTCTTTCGTCGGAGAGATATAGGTAGGTTCGAAATCATCACTGCGGCAAGCACACATGAGAAACTCACGGCCCTCGCGTAGATGCTGTTCGGCTTGATCCATTGCCAATGGCAATTGTTGTGAGGTGATATCCACCAGCCAATCGAGATCAATCAGATGACCGCCACGCACAAAACGCAGTGGATTAAAGAAGTTAGCTGTAGTGGTATAACGGGTAATCACGCGCCGCGCGTAGCCGGGTTGGCCGCAGATAAAAGCAGAGAGATTTTGCGCGCCCGCAGAGGTGCCGATCATCAGATCAAAAGGGTTAAAGCGGGCGCGCTGGAATTCATCCAGCACACCGGCTGTAAAAATTCCCCGCTGCCCGCCGCCCTCGCAAACCAACGCCATTTTACCGGGTTGGTATGGTTTATAGGCGAGTGGCTCAATATTACCGAGCGTGATAGGTATTCTGTATCCCACCATCCATCCTTAATTCCGTTACAGCAGGTGATGAGGATACCCCTTCTTACCTTTGCTGTAACCCTTACACCTAACTAAAGGCGCTTACGTCCTGTAAACAAACTGATGAGGAATAGAATAATACCGACAACGAAAACAACTTTAGCAGCCCAGGCTGCCGTACCGGCTAGCCCACCAAAACCTAATGCCGCTGCGATTAACGCAATAACCAGAAATATAATGCCCCAGCGAAACATAAGCTTCTCCTTCCCGTTTAAAAAAATGACTTTATACCCTTCATACTTCAAGCTACAGGTGTGTTAGCTGCACTCTATCACCCGAATCACTTACCAATGTAAGCTCATCGGGACTCACTCGCTTGCCGCCTTCCTGCAACTCGAATGATTTAGGGTATGTAAACTCGCGTTCAAAAATCACTCTTTAACTCTTCTGTCTATTTAACAGTAGCGTATCTGACAGAAGTCGTATTATTTTGGATATATTGGATGAATTATTTGGCTGACAGACTTATTAAAGGGTATTTCGCAGGTTATATTGTGGCCCCACGAAATACCCATCAGCCGTATAATAATTAAGGCTTGATACTGAGGTCGTTTTTAACGCTTTTTACGCCATTAACGGCTTTAGCAATACTTTCGGCACGTTCGGCCTGAGCTTTATTTTCAACATTACCGGATAACTGCACCACGCCATCAGTGGTTTCTACTTTAATCTTACGTGACGGTACGATGTCATCAGCCAGTAATTTGGCTTTAATTGAACTGGTGGTTGCCGCATCACCAGCGTATTCACTAACTGATTGTGATTTCTGGTCTTTTACATGCAGTTTGTCGCTAACAGATTTTACGCCTTCAACATTTTTGGCAATATCAACCGCAGTTTCGGCTTCGGCCTGAGACGTCACAAAACCAGTCAGTGTGACAACACCATGGTTGGTTTCGACTGAGATATCAGTGCTTTTAAGGGTTTTCTCTTCTAACAACGCGCTTTTTACTTTAGCCGTTGCAGCGCTATCACCCATATAATTATCAACTTTCTTCATGGAGCTATCGAGCTTCGCACCGGTGCTGTCTACCACGTTGTCGGCTTTATTGAGCATAGTCTCTTCAGCAAATACGCTGCCACTCACCAGTGCGGTACCTAAAACAACAGCCATCATTGAACGGGCAAATTTTGTGTTTGTCATCGATTTCTTCCTTTTTTGTTTTGAATCCAGAACAGGAGTCACACCCCAGCTTTCGGATCCTTACGCCACCTTATATGGGTGGGCATTTGATGAATACTTTACGATTATTGCAGGTTAACTAAGCCAAAGTTGATGCCGGTCAATCCCGCTGGTATCTATAAAGATAGAGCATTTCAGAAGAATAACAGTCGGAATAGGACTAAATTCGGAATATTATCATTAAGTAGGAGTAATCTTAGAGAGAAAATAATGAGGAAAATTAATGAATCGGAGCACTGAGTGCCCCGATAGAATGCGGCTTGCGGCTTGATTAATGTTCGCGAGTTTTACGGAAACGCACTTCCGGGTAACGCTCTTGTGTAATATTGAGATTGACCATCGTAGGGGCGATATAGCTCAAATTATCACCACCATCCAGTGCCAGGTTAACCTCATTCTTGCGTTTAAACTCTTCGAATTTCTTCACATCGTCACATTCAACCCAACGCGCAGTTGAGACGTTAACGGATTCATACACCGCTTCGACGTTGTATTCGCTTTTCAGCCGTGAAGATACCACTTCAAACTGTAGAACACCGACAGCCCCAACAATCAGATCGTTGTTGGTCAGTGGCCGGAATACTTGCACTGCGCCCTCTTCTGACAACTGAACCAAGCCTTTGAGCAACTGTTTCTGTTTCAATGGGTCACGCAGGCGAATACGGCGGAACAATTCAGGTGCAAAGTTCGGAATACCGGTGAACTTCATATCTTCACCTTGAGTGAAGGTATCACCAATCTGAATAGTCCCGTGGTTGTGCAGACCGATAATATCCCCGGCATAGGCTTCTTCGAGGTGGGAACGGTCACCGGCCATAAAGGTCAGTGCATCTGAAATCACCACATCTTTTTTGGTACGCACCTGACGCAGTTTCATGCCTTTTTCAAAACGACCAGAAACCACTCGCAAGAAAGCGACACGGTCACGGTGTTTCGGGTCCATATTGGCCTGAATCTTAAAGACAAAACCGGTGAATTTCTCTTCAGCTGCCACCACTTCGCGAGTGTCGGTTTGACGTGGCATTGGCGCAGGCGCCCACTCAACCAAACCATCCAGCATATGGTCGACACCAAAGTTCCCCAGCGCGGTACCAAAGAATACCGGGGTTAAATCACCCGACAAGAAAGCATCATGATCGAACTCATGCGATGCTCCCTGAACCAGTTCCAACTCTTGGCGGAACTGTTTAGCCAGATCTTCCCCTACAGCAACATCCAGATCCGGGTTGTTCAGCCCTTTAACAATACGCACTTCCTGAATGGTGTGACCTTTACCGGTCTGATACAGGTAAGTTTCATCCTTATAAAGGTGGTAAACCCCTTTAAACAACTTACCGCAGCCAATCGGCCAGGTAATGGGTGAACAAGCAATTTTCAGCTCACGTTCCACCTCATCCAGCACTTCCATCGGATCACGAATATCGCGGTCCAATTTGTTCATAAAGGTCAGGATCGGCGTATCACGCAGACGGGTCACTTCCATCAGCTTACGGGTGCGATCTTCGACCCCTTTCGCCGCATCAATCACCATCAAACAGCAGTCAACGGCGGTCAGTGTTCGGTAAGTATCTTCGGAGAAGTCTTCATGCCCAGGGGTATCGAGCAAGTTAACCAGGCAACCACCATAGGGAAACTGCATCACCGAAGTAGTGATGGAGATACCGCGTTGCTTTTCCATTTCCATCCAGTCAGATTTGGCATGGTGGCTTGAGCCACGGCCTTTTACTGTACCGGCGGTCTGAATGGCGTTCCCGAACAGCAACACTTTTTCGGTAATGGTGGTTTTACCGGCATCGGGGTGGGAAATTATCGCGAAAGTACGTCTTTTCGCGACTTCCAGTGCGTATTCACTTGGAGACATAATTTGAAATTTCTACTTTTAGGCCGCCCTGCTCTGGGCCTCACATCCGATTGATGCAAGGCCCAAGCAAAGCAAGGCATTGATTATGGCGCTATACCCTTTTACTTGAAAAACCGCGTTATCAGCAGCGATTCCTATCACTTTTGGGTATAAGTGGTTATAGCGCGGTATTTTCCCTGATTTATGCGGGATAGACAATTTTTTCAAGACAAACTGTCGTTATTCGAGACAGATAATCGGCAAAAAGGTACTACCCCATCGGTAATGCCATCATAATGGCATCCTCACGCCCATCCGCACTCGGGTAGTAATTGCGCCGCACAGAAACTTCGTTGAACCCCAGGCTTTCGTACAACGCGATTGCACGCGCATTTGAGGCGCGAACTTCCAGCCAAAGCGTGACGTTCTGGCGTTTTTCCAATTCTGTAATGACATGCTCAAGCAGTAAACGGCCACACCCTTGGCGCTGATACTGTGGATCAATAGCAATATTAAATAACGTCGCTTCATCCAATACAATTTGGGTAATGGCAAAACCGGCCATTTGTTCCCCAATATTCAGCTTGAAATTGAGGTAGCGCTCGCCTTGATTGCTGGCTAAGGTTTTTTCCGTCCACGGGAAAGCATGGCTGGCTTGTTCAATTTGGTACGCTGTGGCCAGATCGGCTGGCGTCAGGATAGAAATCTGCTTCATGATGACAAATCTGCTGCCAAAGTGCGCGCTTAGCGCTCGCGTCTTGATAAAGTCCGGTCAGGGCCGGGCTGTATAACTGCGCACCCGCAACCGCAAGCGGTTCACTGATGCCCAATCGCCAACTGTTGCACTGTGTCTCTTCGGGTAACATTGCCACCTGATCCGGCGTCAGCGCATAGGCCTGATGCGGATTTAGCCCAAGGCAGCGCAACACATCACACAACAACGGGTCATCCTGCTCAGGAAGCGGGTCTGCGACAATTAACAGGCGGGTATCGTCGGGTAAACGTATGGCAATTTCACCTTGCAAAACGGCCGGGCGGCGCAATGTCCACTGCGTAATACCCAGCTGTTGTAACAGTAAGTCTCGTCTTGATGCCATGCCCTTTCCTGTCAAAGCGACCCGTATTTCGACGCTATGCTAGCAAACCCATCGAACATGCGCCAACAAACCTCTATAATCCCCGATCATATTCTTAAGGAGCCAAAGACTGATGTCTGCATTAACCCCAGCCAGTGAAGTGATACTGCGCCATAGTGATGAATTTATAGCCCGCCACGTGTTGTTTGCCGGTGATTTACAAGATGCGCTGCCAGCGCAATTTGATGCAGCCGGGATACGGGTTCACACCAATCAATATCACCACTGGCAATTACTGAGCAATACGCTGGACGAGAATGTTCAATTCGGTCTTGTGGCAACACCTGAAACCGTCGCCGCCTGCGATACGCTGGTTTATTACTGGCCAAAAAGCAAACAAGAAGCCCAGTTCCAACTGGCCAATCTGCTGTCTTTGCTGCCCGTCGGTTGTGATGTTTTTGTGGTGGGTGAGAATCGCAGTGGTGTGCGCAGTGCAGAAGAAATGCTGTCAGGGTTTGCGCAATTAACCAAAATTGATAGCGCCCGCCGTTGCGGCCTCTATCACGGTCGCCTGGATAAACAGCCGGAATTTGATGCCAATGCCTGGTGGGAAAGCTATCAGGTGGGTGATGTGATCGTAAAAACCCTGCCAGGTGTATTCAGCCGCGATGCGCTGGATTCTGGTAGCCATCTGTTGCTCTCCACTTTCAGTGAGCCGTTTAAAGGCAGTGTGCTGGATGTCGGTTGTGGCGCTGGTGTACTGGCCTGTGTTTTGGCGCAACAATCGCCAAAAATCAAATGGACCTTGAGTGATGTGAGCGCCGCGGCAATTGAAGCCAGCCGGGCAACATTGGCGGCAAATAATATCGAGGCGCAAGTGATTGCCAGCAATGTCTACTCTGACATTAAAGGCCGCTTCGAGATGATTATTTCTAACCCACCGTTCCATGATGGGATTCAAACCAGTCTAACTGCGGCTGAAATGCTGATCCGAGGTGCTACTGCGCACCTACATGTGGGTGGCAAATTGCGTATCGTGGCGAACTCCTTCCTACCTTATCCTGCGCTGCTGGATGCCGCCTTTGGCAGCCATGAAGTGCTGGCGCAGAATGGCCGTTTTAAGGTCTATCAGGCAACTGTCGGGCGTCCGCCACGGGATCCTAAGAAAAAACGTTAATATTATCAGTCACTAATATTAAGCGTTAAGATAAACCATCCCTTCCGCGCCGTAGCGTTCACCTGCTGCGGCATGGAATGGGAATACCGCATCCAGCGTAGCCAACTCCTGCGCGCTAAGCACCACATCTAATGCCGCCAGATTCTCTTCCAAATAAGTACGACGCTTAGTTCCTGGGATTGGCACAATATATTCCCCCTGCGCCAGCACCCAAGCTAAAGCTAATTGGGAAGGTTTAACCCCTTTATTCTGCGCCATTTTTGTTACTGTATCGGCCAGCGCCAGATTCAGGGCAAAGTTATCGCCCTGAAAACGTGGATTATTACGGCGAAAATCATCAGCAGCCAGGTCATTCGGGCTGCGTATCGCCCCGGTCAAGAAACCGCGTCCTAATGGGCTATAGGCCACAAACCCGACACCTAATCGTTGGCAGGTTGTCAGGACGGAAGTTTCCACATCTCGCGTCCACAGTGAGTATTCACTCTGCACCGCAGTAATCGGGTGCACCTGATGGGCTTTTTCTAATGTTGCTGCCGATACTTCACTCAAGCCGATATAGCGAATTTTACCGGCGGTGACCAAATCAGCCAAAGTCCCGATGACATCTTCCACCGGCACACTCGGATCACCTCGATGCTGGTAATAAAGATCAATGACATCAACACCCAAGCGCTTAAGGCTGCCATCAACCGACTGGCGGATATAATCAGGACGGCTGCTCACACCGCGTACCCTGGGATCAGTGGGGTCACGCACAATACCGAACTTAGTCGCTAAAAAGACCTGATCACGTTTGCCCTTAATCGCCCGCCCTACTAACTCTTCATTGGTAAATGGGCCATACATATCCGCGGTATCCAGCAGCGTGACGCCTAACTCCAACGCCCGATGTAGAGTCGCAATAGACTCGTTAACGTCCTGATTAGTGGAGTAGAAATCACTCATTCCCATGCAGCCAAGGCCTAATGCAGAAACCTGCGGGCCATTCGAACCTAATTGACGTTGTTGCATTGCGATACTCCCGATTAGTGATGTCGGAAGAAAGTGTGGTTGTTTCACGAGGAAAGATAAATAATGCAAATTACTCATCACTATTCAAAAAACACCAACAATGGGCGGACACGATTATGGACCAGATACAAGCTATGCAAATATTCGTCCGTATTGTTGAGTTGGGCAGTTTCAGCCGCGCGGCCGAAAAACTACAATTACCTCGGGCCACGGTCAGCCACACTTTAAAGCGATTAGAACAACGGTTAGGTGTGCGCTTATTGGTGCGCACCACCCGACAAGTGAATATCACCGCCGAAGGCACACTGTATTATCACCGTTGCCTGCAATTATTGTCGGCATTTGAAGAGGCCGATTCGCTGTTTAGCCACCAGCGGTTGCAACCGGAAGGAAAGGTACGCATTGATATGCCACATTCACTGGCACGCAATGTGGTCATCCCCGCCTTGCGTGACTTCTATCAGCGCTACCCTCATATCACATTGATTCTCGGCGCGAATGACAGCACCATCGACCTGTTACGTGAAGGCGTTGATTGTGTGTTACGAGCCTGGTTACCACACGACGAGCAATTAGCCGCACGAAATATTGGTCAGCAACCACAAATCACCTGCGCATCGCCGGCTTACTTGGAAAAATACGGTATTCCAATGTCGTTGGATGACTTGGCAGGCCATCAATCCGTAGGCTATTTCTCCCAGTTAAACCATCGCGATTACCCGTTGGAATTTGTTTGCCAGGGAAAAATTGAAAATCGGGTTTTACCCAGTATTTTGAGTGTCAGTGGTGCAGATGCTTATATTGCTGCTGGTATGGCGGGTTTGGGATTGATTCAGGTGCCTACCGCCGGAATTCAGGGCCAATTAGCACAAGGCGAATTGATTGAGGTGCTCTCTCACATACCGCCGCCAGTGATGCCGCTATTTATTATGTACCCTCCGGGCCGTTTTTTAGCACCCAGAGTGAGAGTGCTCATTGATTGGCTAATTGAACTATTCGCCCATTACCCACCCGAATCAGATGAGCCAGGGAACAGAACATAAAATAAAGAAAACTTCAGTAATTAAATCAATTGATCAACATATGATGCTTTTTACAGCAAACGTCCCGCTTAGGGGAAATAACTATTGACCTGACCGCGAAAATCTCTAGAATTCGCCTCCGTAGTACAGATTTATATTGCACAGCACATGCGATGGTGGCGGAATTGGTAGACGCGCTAGCTTCAGGTGTTAGTGTTCTTACGGACGTGAGGGTTCAAGTCCCTCCCTTCGCACCAAGCTGGTGATATAAATCCGAAGTTTTACTCACTTCAAGATAGTAGATAGTAAGAAATCATTTGGGCGATGGTGGCGGAATTGGTAGACGCGCTAGCTTCAGGTGTTAGTGTTCTTACGGACGTGAGGGTTCAAGTCCCTCCCTTCGCACCACGATGATTTCTAATATCAATATCTCCCCTCTGTTATAACTCAATTGTATTAATGCATACCGGTACCATCACGTAAAATCAATAGTGCATCAATACTGCGACCATACCCGCCAAAAGTGCCAGACAAGATGGTAGTAACAGAAAGTGCCGCAACCGTGCATGATATAACATACTTACCGTCGCCAGCATCGCGACCACAATCAATACTCGCAACTGGCCCACAGTGATATCAGCCCACCCCAACACCGGTAGCAAAGTAAAAGGCAGCAACATCCCCCAGCCACTGGACATCCCACGGCTCAATAAACCACTTATCCCCCATAAACGGTAAGCTGAAAATCTGGCTGTAATCATAGTGACGGCTCACTCAGATGATAATGATAACCAATATCATATACCACTATATAAAAATCTGCATCATGAAGTTGCAGTGAGAAAGCGGGCGATTTGGCTGGCCCAGAGCCATTGATACCATCGATATATCAGATTTAGATGAGTAAATTGATTAGTTGATCGACATCATGATGACAGGCTGAAACAAAAATGGTAATTTTGATTAAGAAAATTCCTAAAGCCATGTTAAAACGCTTCAAACAAAAATAATTACTTTAAAGAACTATTTATCGTGATGCCTAAATAAAAGGGCTTCATGAGGATATTGTTTATTTTTCTACTGACAGCGCGCCATTATGCAGAGTGAATTGAATATGAATAGCCACTCCTACGATCAGCTTCTGAAAAGTAAGCATCGGCTCTCTTTACTGCTTTTTCTATTTCTTAATGCAGCGTCCGCTATTTTCAGTATGATATTACCTTCCCCCGAAGTGCCAGCAGTGACATTACCGCTCGTCATGATCATGGTTATCAGTCTCAGTGTTGCGGCGTATTTTATTTTTATTTCGAAGAATTATGTAGATAAATTGAATTTATTTTCAATTATCATGGGGATTCTCTGGGCCTGGCAAATTATTCTTAAATATGAATACCTGGGCACAAATGAAAACAATTACTTATTACTCAGCTTGTTCACCATTTTCTTTATCAGCACAATTGCTCTGTCTGATAACTTTCTTGCCTTTTGTTTGCATACTGCCCCCGCAGCACTCACTGTTATTTTTTTGGACGATTTTCAAAATATTTTCCGCATCATATTTACGATTATGTTGCCCCTGATTGGTTTCTCTTTACATCATTTGATGCTGCGTCGCAGTGACGACTTCACCCGCAAACTTGTTGCACGTCTTTATAATGAAAGGGAAAAGTTCAGTGATTTAAGCATGATAGACCCACTAACCAGTTTATATAATCGCCGTGGGTTGGAGAATAAACTTGAGACATTATTAGCGCAGTCTCCTGGCAACCATTATGTGCTGCTGCTCGATATCGACCATTTTAAAGCCTATAACGATAACTATGGTCATACTATGGGAGACCAAGCCTTAGTGCGCGTTGCGGCCGCAATTCGTGATGCTGTGCGCTCACGGGATATCGTGGTGCGCTACGGCGGCGAAGAGTTTTTAGTGTTGCTGACACATGTCAGTGAAGAGTATGCAAGTCAGTTAGCAGAACGTGTCCGGCAGCGCGTGTTAGGGCTTGATATTCCACATGTTTTCAATCATAAGGTATCAACGACTGTCACGCTAAGTGCCGGGATTTCCCCCTTACAACCCTATGACTTGGCCTCTTCACTCAAAGCTGCGGATGAAGCACTTTATCGTGCTAAAAAAGACGGGCGGAATAAAGTTGCGTTTGCCGAAGATAAATTATCAAAGATTGAATCTTCACCCTGATAAAATGACTAACCATTAAGCTCAATCATTTATTCTCTCATAAATGGTTGAGCTTAATACTGCGGTATTACATTTTACCTTTATACTATTATTAAACCATGTTATTGCATATACAAAAATAAATCACTGGCTCACCTGTTGGTATAAAACATCTATTTTAGATAATCGCTCTAATTCTCTGGTTAAGAAAAAATTAGTTTTTTGAATGATAACTTACTCTATTATTTTCGTCTAAATGCCTGCTTATCAGCCAAGGCAAGTTACCTTGCTGCTGAAGTCAATCTGAGAGTATTATTCACATGAGACAATATAAATAATGATTATCATTGATATTCAACATAGGTAATTCAATGGAAATGAGTACAAAACGGAGTGAGCAAAAACTACCTAAGCCCGGCAAATGACTCACTTACCGAGCTTATCTTAAACGGCTAATTTAGAAGGCAACTGACCCCTGCACAAAGAAGGTTCGTGGTTCACCGACATACTTACCTGCGTTGTTATCATTGGAACGCGTGAAATAGCGTTGATCAAACAGGTTTTTTACCCCTGCGCCCAATGTTAGATTTGACCAGGCTGGTCCGAAATTATATTCAGCGCGGGTATTCCAAACCATGTAGCCCGGAATAGTACCAAACTGGCCATCGGCACTCTCCGTCGTCATATACTGCGGGCCAGAACCCGGTGACTGTTGCTGAGATTGTGCATAACTATCCAAGTTCCAGACCCAATTACCGGTTTCATAACGGGTACCCACGGTATAAACCTGACGTGAATAGAACGGTAAGTCCTTACCGGCGAAATCACCACTTTTGGTGGTTGCTTTGGTATAGGTGTAGCTGGAGTAAACACTTACCCCATTCAGTGCTGAATTGAATTCACTTAAATCATAACTGAATGCCAACTCCACACCTTTATGAGTTGTCGCTCCCAGATTTGTCCAGCCAATATCATTACTGATGTATTGCAGCTGATTATCGAAATCAATATAGAACAGGGTCAATTCACCGGTCATTACCGTGTCATCAAAACGAGTACCGATTTCATAGCTATGTGCTTTTTCAGCTGTCAAGCCCGGTGCCGGTGCATTACCATTACCACCTTTGCTGAGCTGGAAATATTGCATGCTGCCAAAGGAAGTGTTGGCATTGGCAAACAGCTTCCATTCATCGGACATATGATACATCACATTAAGTGAAGGTAGCGGCTCACTGTAGTGCTGTTCACGTCGAGTATTGGCAAAAGAATCATCTACATTGGTGCGGATATTCTCATAACGCAGCCCGGGTGTGATGGTCCAGTCAGACACATTGATAGCATCATCGATATAGACGGCATGCGCTTCGGTTCCGCCTGATGTGTGCTGATAATACTGTGGTGTGGCGGGCATTGAAGTCACTGTCGCAGGGTTATACCAAGGGGAGCGATAGGCTTTCTCATCCATGGTTTCATTCAGATAGCGGTAACCAACAGTAACCTCATGGGAGCTACTGCCCATTCTAAACAACTGCGAATAGCTGGGTTCAATGGCATAAGTGGTGTAATTACGCGGGTAAGCCACCATGCGTCTCTGACCGAGGTTAGCACCGCTCCCTTCAGATTCAATATTGCTGCCACGGAAACTTTTGGTGAAATATGTCAGCAACTCAAACTGGCGATCATCTTCCTGGTGGATATATTTGAATGACATATCACGGCGACGCCCATCAAACTGGTCATAAGGGCGGGTCGACTGGAAAGGATTCTGGGCATATTGTGCACTGGTTAACCCACCCGGCATGCCAGCATGTGCTTCATAATAATGAAAATTGGCCTGCAATTCGTCATGTTCGGTGAACTGATAACGGGTTTTCAGCATAAAATCATCGATATCAGTATTGTCGTTATTGTCACGATACCCTTGACCATGCAGACCTGAATAGAGCAATGCCGCGCCAAAACCATTATCAGCCGTACCGCCTAATGATGCGCTGCTCAAGGTTTTTAAACCGCCATGACTAGCACCTTGCGTCTGTGCGCTAACGGCACCACTGAAGTCTTCCGGAATAGCCTTGGTATTAAAATTGATGATTCCGCCTACGTTTTGCGGCCCATAGCGTACTGCTCCGCCACCACGAATCACATCGATAGATTGCAGGTTACCAATAGAAAGTGGAGCCATTGATAGCTGTGGCTGTCCATAAGGTGCTACTGCTAGCGGGATACCGTCCATCAAGATAGTTGAGCGCGGAGATAAGCGAGAGGTTAAGCCGCGAACCCCCACATTGAGCGAAATATCACTGCCGCCCGTGCCATTACTTTCACGCACTTGAACACCAGGAATACCACGTAGTGAATCCCCCACTGTCTGAGCACCCTTTTCGTGAATACGTTGCTGGGTAACGATAGTGCGTGCACCGGGGTGATTCAACACAACCGTGCTGTTATCCGTATTATCAAGCCAGTTACCGACCACTGAGAGTGTGTCACTTTTATTCGTGTTAGTTTCGGCAGAGTTATCAGTCACTGGCGGAGAGGATTTCTCTGCGGCAAAAGCGGGTAATGCCAGCGCGACGGAGGCGGCCAACAGAGACAAACGGGAAAACGTTAACATTTTGGGCCTATTGCGAAAGGAATTGTGTCTGATTGTAATTTTTTAGAAACGCTAATCTTAATGATTACATTTCCCAAGTAAATCAATTTTGCCGCAAACAGACAGATTAATTTTCATTAATCGATACAAAATGAAGATATAAAAAATTGGTGGCAAATATATTAATAGCTTTGTGAGTGAAGATGTTACCGCACAGGGGCACTCCAGCAGCTCACGCTGCTACGCCCCCTACGGCACGATTCCCCTTTATTTGACGTTATCAGTAGCCAGCCCCCATGTAAAACATGGGGATATCAGCAATCTGATATATAGAAAACCATTTAAAATAAGTAAGTTAATGTAATAACGAGCATTACAACGCTGCGGCGTCAAGGGCGCCAGCTGTTTGGCTGCCCAAAGCTATTGGCGTTGCAGCCAAGCAGCAAACGAACAAATCCCGATGAGCTTACATAAGTAAGTGATTCGGGTGAGTGAGTGCCGCTAACAACGCTGCGGCGTCAAGGGCGCAGGGCAGTGCCCCAAAACACGCCGCTATAATCTATAGCAGTATACTTTTGATGAATCATTTCCAAATCCGCCTGTGGATCCAAATCGGCAAATAATTCTGGATGAAGGAATTTGGCGATAGCTTCTACAGCGACCACATTAAGCGGACTATCATAAAACTGGTGATAAACCGCCATCACTTTCTTATCCTGCACGGATTTCAATATACTGATGCCAGTTCGCCCCATTAGATGGGTCAACTTTGCCTGTGCCGTTGCGGTATCAGTGTTATAGCCTAGAGGAACGGCTACTGAGCCCTTATGGCCTCGACTCCAGTCAGCACCGGTCATTAAATAAAAGTCAGGGTTGCTGCTAATGAGCTGCTCGACGTTAATCTCACCGCCCATTTCCGGGAACAGTTGGCTGCCGATGTTATTCCCACCAGCCTCGGCAATGAATTGCCCAAAACTGCCTTTACCAAAAGTCGAACAACATTCATCACCCGTCATACCCGCGTGGCGCTCAATAAAAACACTTGGGCGCTGTTCAGGTTTAAGAGTGGCGACTCGTTGACGAACCAGATCAAGTCGTTGCTGATAGAACTGTATGAAATCTTGAGCATTTTTTTCTTCGCCAAACACTTTGCCGAGCAGTTGCATACTGGGAACCGTATTGGTCAACGGCTGCTGGCGGAAATCAATAAACAGTACCGGAATGCCCGATTTATCCAACTGCGCCAATACACCACTGGCTTTGAGTTTTGCCAGCAATCCAGTATCAAAGATAATTAAGTCTGGCTGCATTGATACCGCCCGTTCGACACTAAAATCAGTGACATAGGGGTTATCAAACATTGGGATCTTATTCACTTCTGGGAATTTTTTAGCATAAGCCTCCACCAGATCGGCCGCTTTCACTTTCAGTGAGTTATCCCAGGCGATAATACCTTTTAGCGGTGTTTGTGGATGAAGAATGTTCAATGCCATCAATGCCCTGGCATCCGCTAATATCACTCGTGACGCAGGTTGAGCTAATGTCACCTGCCGGCCAGCAACATCTGTCACCACAATCGGCTGTGCTAAAACAGAAAATGATGCCGTTATTGCTAAACACATAGCGACCAATGATAAAAACCTGCTGACAATGCGACCGGGCATGAAATGTCCTTTAGGAAAAATTGAACGCTAATGATAATCCATATCTTTTGAGAAATTGAATCATTGTCTGCGGCGTATCGATAAATTCTTTTTTCATCGTACCATTCGCTGTTTTTATCGGATTGTGGATTATTTTATTGCTTTGCTAAACCGATTCTTCTACTTTTAGCAGCAAATAGAATTGAAGAGAGTAGGGGTTTATCATGGAGAATACCGTTTGGGTTTTAGGCGATGCTGTTATCGACCTTGTCCCTGAAGATTCAAATAGTTACCTTAAATGTCCAGGTGGTGCACCTGCTAATGTCGCGGTAGGTATTGCCAGATTGGGAGGTAAAAGTGCATTTATTGGGCGGGTTGGGCAAGACAGCTTTGGCCGTTTTATGCAGCAGGTTTTACAGCAGGAAAATGTCGATACTCGTGCCATGACGCTGGATGCAGAGCATCGAACCTCAACTGTTGTTGTGGATTTGGATCAGCATGGCGAACGCACATTTACATTCATGGTAATGCCAAGTGCTGATTTATTTCTGCAACTTTCTGATTTACCAGAATTTAAACCTAACCAATGGCTCCATCTGTGTTCCATTGCATTGAGTCAGGAACCCAGCCGCAGCACCGCATTTGAGGCTATGCGCCGCATCAAAGCCGATGGAGGCTGGGTTAGTTTTGATCCCAATATTCGTGCTGATATTTGGCGTCAACCGCCAGAGTTACTCCCCTGCCTGCGACAAGCATTGCAGTTAGCCGATGTGGTAAAACTGTCACGGGAAGAACTGGATTTTATCTGCCCGCAGCAGGATATCGCGACAGCTATGGAGCAGGTTATGGCGGACTATTCCTGTAAATTATTGCTGGTGACATTGGGTGCAGAGGGGGTTTGGGTGCATAACCGTAGAAAGTTGCAAAAATATGCCAGCCGGAAAATCACCCCGATAGACACCACCGGGGCCGGAGATGCATTTGTTGCCGGGTTGCTGACAGCATTGTCGCAACAACCCAACTGGCACCAAAGCCAGGATTTAAGTGCGGCTATCGATCAAGCGCAAGCTTGCGGTGCCCTGGCTACCAGCGCCAAAGGGGCAATGACCGCCCTACCAAATGCGCAGGAATTGGCGCATTTTCTGCAACACAGCCACTAACCGCGGCCCCGCCTGTCGGATGCCCTGCGTTGGCATCCGGTTTCCTCTCTTGCTCATCCACCCTTGCTAAACACTCAGCTCACGGCAATGCGCTTAACGGCTTCACGCTGACTGATTCATCCCCTTCATAGCACGACTTACCTCACTACACCACTCAATTTGCAGTGCAGATCACAATAGCTGAATCGGGTTAGCAAAATATTTTGCTAATTCCAGTTGATCGCCCGTATGTTAGCCATGAAAAACCGGTTTAGCTGTTTAGCATAAATACAATCAATCACATACCGAGTGATATAAAATGATGATAAAACCAAGCTATCTTGCTGTATCAATAGGACTTATTCTTTCTTGTGCAGCGACTTCCACCTCAGCAGCCTCATCAAATGTGGATATCGAAGCCCGCCTTAATGCTTTAGAGCAGCGATTGCAGCAAGCAGAACAACGGGCAAAAAATGCAGAAACCCGCGCCGAAATTGCAGAAAAACAAGCACAAAAACTCGAAGCTCGTACCCTTCAGGCAGAAGAAAAAACCGTTCAAGTTGCCAAACGCACTGAGAAATTAGAAAGCAAAACACAAAGCGACAATGGTTTTGAGTTCCACGGTTATGCACGCTCCGGTTTGTTAATGAACGCCTCCGGTACCGGCACTCAAGGTGGCCCTTATGTTTCTCCGGCAGGCAGTACCGGTGGGGCAATTGGCCGTTTAGGTAATGAACCCGATACCTATGTTGAAGTGAATTTGGAGAAAAAACAGAAGCTGGATAATGGCGCGACCACTCGCTACAAAGTGATGCTGGCTGATGGTCAACGTAGTTATAACGACTGGACAGCTGACAGCAGTGACCTAAATGTGCGTCAGGCTTTCGTCGAATTGGGTACCCTGCCCAGCTTCAATGGTATTTTCAAAGACAGTACCCTGTGGGCCGGTAAGCGCTTTGATCGCGATAACTTTGATATTCATTGGCTGGATTCCGACGTGGTATTCCTGGCCGGTACCGGTGGCGGTATTTATGACATCAAATGGACTGATAACCTGAAGAGTAACTTCTCCCTATATGGCCGTAATTACGGCGAAATAGAGAATGTTAACAGCGATATTCAAAGCTATATTTTCACCACCAATAACTATGTCTCCACCCATAATAATGGCTCATTCCAGTGGATGCTGAGTGGCCTGCGCGCCAAAGACAACGAGGCACGCCAAAATAGCGGTGAAACCGTGAATACCAACGCCGCAGATAAAGGTATTCACAGCATGGTGGCCTATCACGGTGACAGTTTCTATGGGCTACGTGAGGGGACATCTAAAACAGCCTTGTTATATGGCCACGGCCTGGGTGCTGAAGTGAAATCTATTGGCTCCGATGGCAACTTGACCAGCGGCGCAGATACCTGGCGTCTGGCTTCTTACGGCACCACCGCGCTGAGCAAAAACTGGAGCCTGGCACCCGCAATATTGGCACAGCAAAGTAAAGACCGATATGTCGAGGGCGATAGTTATAAGTGGGTAACCTTCAACGCCCGCTTGATTCAGGAAATCACCGAAAACTTTGCTCTGGCATATGAAGGCAGTTATCAATATATGAATCTCGACCCGCAAGGGTATAAGGATTATCACAAAGTCAGCGGCGGTTTCTATAAACTGACCTTTGCCCCGACCTTTAAAGCGGGCGATATCAGCAACTTCTTCAGCCGCCCAGAAATACGCGTCTTCGCGACCTACATGGATTGGAGTCAAGATCTGGATAATTACGCCAAAGATGATGCCTTCGGTAAAAATGATTTTGCCGCCGGCGGTCAATGGAACTTTGGTATCCAGATGGAAACCTGGTTCTGATCATTCCCCGCCGTCGGCAGGGATTGGCTGCCACGGCGGGTAACCTAATTTATATGCGAGGGATATAATGAATATTAATGAGACCGCAAAGGCTCTACTCCCATTGCTCGGCGGTAAAGACAATATTGTCAGCGCAGCGCACTGCGCGACACGCTTGCGTTTAGTATTGGCTGATGACTCGCTGGTACAAAAATCAGCGGTAGAGAAAGTCGAGGGCGTTAAAGGCTGTTTTAGTAATGCAGGGCAATTGCAGATTATTTTCGGCACCGGGCTGGTGAATAAAGTTTACGCCGAATTTATTAAAGTGGCGGGAATTAGCGAATCCACTAAATCAGAAGCGGCCGATGCGGCTGCCCGTAAGCTAAATCCATTCCAGCGCATTGCCCGACTGCTCTCAAATATTTTTGTGCCAATCATTCCAGCGATTGTGGCCTCCGGTTTGTTAATGGGTTTGCTCGGCATGGTGAAAACCTATGGCTGGGCCGATGCCAACAGCGCGCTATTTATCATGCTGGATATGTTCAGCTCCGCCGCTTTTATAATTTTGCCGATTTTGATTGGTTTTACCGCAGCCAAAGAGTTTGGCGGTAACCCTTATCTGGGGGCCACGCTGGGCGGTATTCTGACCCATCCGGCACTGACCAATGCCTGGGGAGTGGCTGGCGGTTTCCATACCATGAACTTCTTCGGGATGGAGGTGGCGATGATTGGCTATCAGGGCACAGTATTCCCCGTTCTGCTAGCCGTATGGTTTATGAGTATATTAGAAAAGCGCCTGCACAAGATTATCCCAGATGCGCTGGATTTGATTCTCACGCCATTTTTAACCGTCATTATTACCGGATTTGTTGCACTGCTGTTTATTGGCCCTGCCGGGCGCGTGCTGGGTGATGGTATTTCACTGGTACTCAGTACCCTGATTACCCATGCCGGTTGGCTGGCTGGATTGTTATTTGGTGGGCTATATTCCGTTATCGTGATAACCGGTATTCACCATAGTTTCCATGCAATCGAAGCAGGTTTATTGGGTAATCCCAATATTGGCGTTAACTTCCTGCTGCCTATCTGGTCGATGGCGAATGTGGCGCAAGGTGGGGCTTGTCTGGCGGTCTACTTTAAAACCCGCGATGCTAAAATTAAAGCCATTGTGATCCCCTCGGCATTTTCCGCCATGCTGGGGATAACTGAAGCCGCCATTTTCGGGATTAACCTGCGCTTTATCAAACCCTTCCTGGCAGCACTGGCGGGCGGAGCACTCGGCGGAGCGTGGGTGGTGGCCAATCATGTCAATATGACCGCAGTGGGCTTGACCGGCCTCCCCGGCATCGCCATCGTGCAAGGCAATTCGATTGTTAACTATCTGATTGGTTTAGTGATTGCCTTTGGTGCTGCGTTTATTATTTCCTTGCTACTTAAATACAAAACGGACAGCGAATAATGCAAGAAGCCAGTTTGCTTAAACATCTTACGCTGGCAGTGATGCGCGGTCAGGGCCGCGCATTACAAGACCCACACCGGCCGGGCTGGCACTTAGCTCCCTGTGTCGGGTTGCTGAATGATCCCAATGGGTTTATTTATCATGCTGGCTATTATCATCTGTTTTATCAATGGAATCCGCTGGATTGCCGCCACGGCAGTAAATATTGGGGCCACTGGCGCAGCACTGACTTAGTGCATTGGGAACATCAACCAGTGGCATTGGTGCCAAGCGAAGCCTATGAAAGTGATGGTTGTTACTCCGGTTCGGCGGTGATTGCTGATGACCTTATCACCTTGATTTACACCGGAAATGTGAAATACCCCGATGGCTCCCGTACCGCATTCCAATGTCTGGCACAGGAAAATGAACGGGGCGAGTTCGACAAGTTAGGGCCAGTGCTCCCATTGCCCGCTGGCTATACCGGACATGTGCGTGACCCGAAAGTCTGGCAGCACGACGGCCAGTGGTACATGGTGTTAGGCGCTCAGGACCAACAACTACAAGGCAAGGTGCTACTGCTGCGCTCTGGTGATTTACGCGAATGGCATAACCTCGGTGAGATAGCTGGCTCTGGTCTGGGGGGGCTGGGGCCTTTTGGCTATATGTGGGAATGCCCCGACCTGTTTACCCTGGCAGATAAAGACGTTTTGATTTTCTGCCCACAGGGTATACCAGCCGAAGCTGAACGCTATCGTAATACCTTTCAGGCCGGCTATTTACTGGGCAAATTAGATTATGCCAACACCACCTTCAATCATCAGGCATTCCACGAGTTGGACGCTGGCTTTGAGTTCTATGCGCCGCAAACCACGCTAGCCGCAGATGGTCGTCGCTTATTATTCGGCTGGATGGGCATTCCAGATGAAGATGAATTTTATCAACCAACAGTGGAATATGGCTGGATCCACACCATGACTTGCCCACGCGAGTTGAGTCTTAATGGCGACAAACTGATTCAGCAACCGGCCCGTGAGTTAGCCGCGCTGCGGTGTGAACATACGCAGTGGCAAGGCCGTGCCCAAGAAGCCCCTGCTCTTGCGATCGGTAGCGCCGAAATGATAATCGACGTCAGTGCGCCTTTTACCCTCGAATTGGGCAATACATTGCTGTTGGAATGGGATGGTGCATGCTTGATTTTAAGCCGTAATAATCTGCGCACCGGATTGCGGGAATTCCGTTACTGGCGCGGTCAACTGCAACAATTACAGTTACTTTGTGATCGTTGCAGCATAGAGATTTTTATCAATCAGGGACAAGCGGTGATGACGTCGAGTTACTTCCCACCAGTACCGCCACAAGCCATTTTTACGGGAAGTGCTGAACTGCGAGTGCAACACTGGCTGTTGTCTTCGCCCATGTTAGAATGAACTCTCTTTCAAGGCGACAGATTCACTCGGCGAACAACATTAATCTGTGAAAAACAATAAACGTATTACCATCAACGATATTGCTAAACTGGCTGGTGTGTCGAAATCGACCACCAGTCTGGTGCTCAATGGACGTAGTAAGGAATATCGTGTTTCAGATGAAACGCGGGATCGTATTATTGCGCTGGCCAGCGAACATAACTATCAGCCCAGTTTCCACGCCCGTTCGCTGCGCTCAACCCGCAGTCACACCATAGGGTTGGTGGTGCCAGAGATGACCAACCACGGCTTTGCGCTTATTTCGCGAGAGCTGGAGATGTTATGTCGTGAGGCAGGCTTACAGTTGCTTATTGCCTGTACCGACGAGAATCCCGGCCAGGAAATGATGGCGGTAAACAGTTTGGTACAGCGCCAGGTTGATGGCCTGATTGTCGCTTCCAGCCAGCTCAATGATGGCGAATATCAAAAAATTAATGCTCGCCTGCCAGTGGTGCAGATGGACAGATTGATTGGTGAGTCAGCATTACCGCTGGTAATTACCGACTCCATCGCCTCTACTTGTGCATTGGTTGAAAATGTGGCTCACCAACATCCAGATGAATTTTACTTTCTCGGCGGTCAGCCACGGATCTCGCCGACGCGTGACCGCCTGGCGGGTTTCCAGCAAGGGCTACAACAAGCTGGGGTCGAATGCCGCCCCGAATGGATCCTAAATGGCCATTACTTGCCCAGCTCCGGTTATGAAATGATTGCCCAGCTTTGCGCGCAATTAGGCCGCCCGCCCAAAGCCGTATTTACCGCCGCCTGTGGCCTGTTGGAAGGGGTATTGCGCTATCTCAATCAGCATCAATTAATGGACAGTGATATTCATCTTTGTAGCTTTGATGACCATTACCTGTTTGATTGCTTGCCCTTAAAAATAGATACCATTGCACAGGATTGCCAAGGGTTGGCACGCCATAGCTTTGAGATGATCACCGCCCTGATCGCCGAAACACCTTTGGCGCAAAATCAGCTGATTCTGCCGGGCCAAATCCATTGGCGACACCCGGGTTCCAAGGCACTCAATGAGCAACACTGAGCCAGTTGCCACTCCGGCGCTAATCGGTTCGTGGCAGCGCTGCCAAAAACTGATGCAAGCCCAGCAATGGCGTGCACCACATCGCGCAGCAGGGGCAACTTTCCAGTCAATTTGTCAGCGAAAAAACGATTTATTGGTGTTAGGCCAGGCCGCACTGGAGGATGCCTATGAATACATGGAATCGCGCCACTGCGTTCTACTAATTCTTGATGAAAGCGGCTGTACCCTGTGGCAATGCGGTCATCCGCAGACCATGAGTCAGTTAAAAGCGTTAGGTATTGATTGTGGCAGCTATTGGGCTGAAGGATTAATCGGCACCAATGCCCCTGCTCTGGCAATAGCCGAAGGGCATCCAATACAGGTCAGCGGCCAGCAACACTTCAAGCAGGCCCTACATCCTTGGCACTTCTGCGCCACGCCAGTGTATGACAACAGTGGCCGCCAACGGGCCGTAATTGTTCTGGGAAGTTTACTGGCTGATAATGCCGCCAGTGACTTGCCGCTGACACTGGCGATTGCCCGAGAAATTGGCAATTACCTTCATGCCGATACTTTATTGGCCGAAACCAACCGACATCTGAACGAACTCAACGCCCTGCTGGATGGCGTTGAAGATGGCGTAATGGCCTGGGACCAACGTGGTTGTTTGTTGTACCTTAACCGCCGGGCAGCAGCCATCTTGCAGCTCAATGAAACCAACAGCCTCGGTAAACCAGTCACTGATTTGCTCACCCTACCCGCGGTGCTAACCCATGCTATTTTGCAGCGTATCCCCCTCAGCCATGTGGAAGTCACTTTTGAAAATCAGCAACAATTCATTCCTGCTTTATTGACTCTCAAACCTATCCCAGATGGCGATCGTTGTGGATTTATTGCACTTCTGCATCCACAAGAATTACTTCGGCAAATGGTTAACAACCAATTAGGGCGAGCCAGTTATACCTTTGACGATATGCCAGTGGCATCACTGGAAATGCGCCGCTTAATTCGTTATGGCAAACAAGCGGCTAAAGGTAGACACCCCATTTTACTGCACGGGGAAGAAGGTGTGGGTAAGCAACAATTGGGGCAGGCCATTCATAATGCCAGCAATCGAGCTGCTGGCCCCTATATAGTATTGAATTGTCAGGCATTACCGCAAAATCTTATGGCACGGGAATTCCTCGGTAGTGATGCCAGTGAAGGTGAATCTGGGCAGCCCAGCAAATTTGAATTAGCCAACGGCGGCACCTTATATTTGGAGCAAGTCGAATACTTGTCGCCAGAAATGCAATCCGCGTTGCTGCAAATTGTCAAAACCGGCATGGTGATGCGGGTAAACTCTAATCGAGTGATACCAGTGGATGTACGGATCATTACCGCTACCGGTGCAGACCTGCCCTTGTTAGTAAAACAAGGCCGTTTTCGTCGTCAACTATTCTATACCTTGCAATCTTTTGAGCTGCATATCCCGCCGCTGCGCCAACGCCAGCAAGATATTCCACTACTGGTTCAGCATACGCTGACCAGCCTTGGGCAACATTTTCACTGCCAATATCAGCCAGACGAAAGTGTCATTCGCCAGTTATGCCAATACCCTTGGCCGGGTAATGATCAGGAACTAAAAAGTGTGGTTGAGCGGGCCGCGATGGCCTGTCGCAACAACCGTATCAATCTCAATGATTTGCCGGAGCACCTGCTAGGTGAAAGATTGCTATTAGAACCGGATATGCCACAACCTCAGCCAGTCTTATCACTACAAGAATTAGAAAGGCAGGCCATTATTCGTGCCGCATTGGTCTGCCAGGGGCAACTGAATGAAATGGCGACCTTATTGGGGATCGGCCGCACCACATTATGGCGAAAAGTGAAACTCCATCGGCTGGATATCCACCAATTCAAGGGTGGCGAGTCCCTGCCATTTTAGTTTCAATGCACGGCCCAATCAGGGAAAATCATAGGTAATGTGAAGGCTTTAAGTTGCTCCGCAGATAACTGGCGGCGTCCCTCGTTAATTGCTGCACCCGGCCCCTGACTATTCGCCTCAAAGAAACGTGAATCTTGCGGATAGAACCAAATTTTCTCGCCTTGTTTATCTTTGCCAGACATTTTATCCCAACCGTAAATATGATCATCCATCGTCGTATTGATAAATACCGACTGACCAATTGCTGCCGGATCGGCATAACGGCCATCCGCAAAAGTGGTTGTCGGGTGCCATGGACGCCCTAAAGCAAAACTATTAGCGGGAACACCTGGCTCTTTGGTCAATCGGCTGTTAATAAATATCAAACCATAAGGCGAGGTCGTTAATGTACTCGGGGCCGTGATATAGCCATAAGGCGGCTCAATATCACTTCGATCACGCGCCACGATATTACAATTATCAAATACCGTGATTCCTGAGCCAAAAATAAAATCAACATGACCACTAATTTCACAGTCGGAGAAATAACTCCGGCTGCCGGTTTTGCTATAAAGCGTATCCTGGTAACCTTCAAGTTTCACTGCCTTGAAACGCGCTTTATCACTATTTTCGGCTAATAACAGTGCCACCGCTTGAGTATCTTTTAGTTTTGTTGGGTCAGTATCCGCTTTCTTTTTATTGGCTGGAAAATCAAAATCATTACGAATAGTCAGATTTTCGGCTGTAAAGTTCGGAGCATTAACCAGCACAGTACTACTGCCGGAAGTTCCCCATTTTTCGCCTTGTGGATTGAGCATCCCCGCCGCAGTATTGGCACCGATCACCGTGCCATCGCGGTTCTCTCCTTTGAGGGTGACATGACTACGGGCCACCTCGAGCCTTTCAGTATAAACTCCATTTTTCAGGAAAATAATAAAAGGAGTGTCATCCTTCGGAGCTGATTTCAATGCAGCATTAATCGAGGAAAACTCGTCTCCCTGAGGAGTGGTAGAAACAACTGCATTATACTGCGCTGCATTCACCGTCCCCAATACAGCAAATGATATTAATCCTAACCATAGCGTTTTACCCAATAAATTAATCGGCATTTCGAGATCCTCAGTAATTCATACTCACCAAAGTAACGTTGAGTGACTATTAATGATGGAAAGTGTCATTCGGCATTAAAAAGATACTACACAAAATGAAACGACATTCCATTTACACGGATCACGTTTTTGACATTATATTGACATCATAAGGAAAGTATTAATCTCCTTTAGCTGATATCGAGATGTTAAGGATGATATCAATAACAAAAATAAATAAAGCGATTCTGTTATCTGTAAATGTTAATTATCTAATATGGCACTATAAAACCATCCATAAAAACTTATCATTAATACATAATTTGAAAAACATGTATTCTTCCACCTATTTATGAAAGCTTGCCGAAGAGAGATCTTTGAGATATAAAAATAGAGAAGTAAAAAATCAAACCAAGCACATTATTATAAAGCGCCATAATTAGTATATATTATTTCATATCATTTACTCACATAAATATAACGTATCAATAATAATTTTAGGAATAGGTAATCTATGTCTATTAAATATAAAGTAATTCAATTCAATATAAATGAATTTGGTTTGAATATACAATTAATTAAAAATGAACTATCATTTAAAAGATTAGCATGGGACACTAATGATATAAAGTTTTCTCAATTAAGATTTCTTATCAGCAAACGTTTCGCGAATAGAAAATTAATTTTACAGGAGGCACAATGCTATCTTGATGATTGTTTGGTACCTAAGGGTATTCAATCCCTGATATCCACATTATCTGTGCCTGATAAAAAAATATTTTATTCCTATAAACCTTTTAGAAAAAGAGGGGTAAGTCAATTTATTGCCGAATACATTGATAATAAATGGAATATTAATCCTATTGAAATCCCTACATTAACCAACTTTACCCAAAGCGCCGACCATCAGTTAGATTTAAGACAATTAATTCGTCGTTTTCCCCCGATGGATCGAGTCATTGCCAATTCTGCTATTTTGAAGATACTTATTAAAGAGTTCATCGAAATGTTGTGTCAATGCGAACCTAAAAGGAAACTCAAAAAAATAGGCGTCACTTGCCATCAAATATCTTTAATTATAGATGGCTCTACACCTCAGGTCTCAAATTCGCCAGAAGGTCTACATCAAGATGGGAGTGACTATATTGTATCTGCATTAGTTATTGATAAATATAATATTGAAGGAGGCATCAGCAAACTCTATTGCCTTGAAAAGGATGAACTCATTAAATCACACACATTAGAGCGCGGTGAGGGTTTATTTCACATAGATAAAAACTCGTCCATTTGGCATCAAGTTACACCTATAAAATTAAAGGAACCATCAATAAAAACTGGATATAGAAATATACTCGGATTTGATTTTAATTATATATCGTAGAAATTAACTCATGTAAAATAAATATAATGACAATAAAAAACACAAAAAAACAAAGCATCATATTATCGACACTATTTTTTATTCATGGTATCGCCTACGCCAGTTTAGTTCCGTGGATTCCAGATTTAAAAGATAGGTTCAATCTCAGTAATTATATGGTTGGAATAATGATATCAGCTATTCCTGCGGGATCGATAATATTCGGGTTGTTTTCAAAAAAGTTTATAAATTTCATTGGATTATATTGGGCGACAAATATAACATTCTTATTTTTAATTATTACTATATCAATAGTTGCTTTTTCGTCTTCGTGGTATGAAATAACATTATTACTTTTTCTGTTCGGTGTTTTTGATTCATGGGGGGATACTTGTATTAATGTACAAGCCCTTAATATACAAAAGTCATATGGGTTTAGTTTGATTAATCGGCTTCATGGTATAGGCAGTATCGGCACAATATGGGGCGGACTGGTAGCTGTCATGGCGATTGGCCTCGGATTTTCAATGGAGAAATTCAACCTTACATTACTCACTATTAATTTAATAGCACTAGTTATTTACATTCTATTATTTCAAAAAGTTAATACGGAAATTAATTTTCACTTACCTGATAAACATAAAAACAAGATAGGATTATTAGAGACTCAAGTTTATATTATAGCCTTAACTGTACTTATCTTTACATGTAGCATAGAAGAAACAGCCAGTATCTGGGGTGCAATATATATGAAGGATATTTACGATGTTTCATTAGCAACTTCTGGCTTGCCTTATCTCTTCTGCCAAATATGCATGGTTATTGGTCGTATATTTGGTGACTACTACACAAATAAATTTGGAGGATTCACAACATTAAAATATGGAGTAGCATTATCTATGATAGGAATCATATTAATAATATCCGTTCACTCCGTTACTTTTACAATATTAGGCTTCTCTTTCATTGGGTTAGGCATATCCGTGATATTCCCACTAACGATATCCTTTATTGGCCAGTTACCTAATATAAATGCAACCAGTGGAATTACTTTTGCAACATGGATGTCAAGAATTGGTTTGCTCATATCACCACCATTAATCGGCATATTAGCAGATTTTACTTCACTGAGAACGGCTTTTATTGCCATATTAATTTGTTGCATATTAATTTTCTCTTTAATTAAAATTTTATCAGTAAAGTCAATTCAATTAAACAGTTAATGTCAGGAGATAAATAATGAAGAAAATGAAGTGGGCGATTATATCAGGAGATGGTCTCCCAACCAGTGGTCTATTAACCATATTTAGAAATGTTGCTGAAATGGCAATAAAAAATAATATGATCACTTATGAAATACCCGCAGATCTAGGATTTTCATGGCGGCCAGATAAGGTTAATTTCTTTCCTCATGGGAACCCAGAGTCACACTATCCTACCTGGATGAAAGTGAGTTCTATTCATCAGTATTCAATGTGTAATGAAGACTATGGTAATGACTTTACTAATATAAGAAGTAAAATAGCCAAATATGACCAGTTAACACATGAAGAAATAATAAATATCCAGAAAGATGTATCTTTAATATCGGAACAATATAAAAAATATTTTATGAATTGGCTTGAGGATAATGACATTGACTGGCTTTTCTGTTTAAACATGACACTATCTGATGCCGTACCTGTTACGTTGGCTATCCATCATGCTGCAAAGAAATATTGGGCAAAAAAAAATTACGGTGGTGTTATCTTCTGGGATCATGATCTTTTTGGCAGCTATGCAATTTATGAAAATGCAGAAAGGTTATATCCGAAAACTCCCAATATCTTAACCCCAATACCACAACACAATACCTATACTAAATGGATAGTCGCATCTGAATCTCTGGCAGATGAATGTAGGTATTACCCAACAGAACTGGTGGCAAAATTTATCCCGAATATATTGCCTTCTATAGATGAATCTAGTTTTAATAATATTCATAGTGAATTTTTAAAGCAGCATAATATCTCCGCGTGTTCGACTATTCTTATCGCACCTGTCCGGGTATTTAGAGTGAAAGGCCTTGAAATATCAATTGATATTTTTAATTCATTGTTTTCTATTTATAAAGAAAAAGGTTTATCTCTCCCCAAGTTACTTATATTCGGAAGTATGAATGAAGACCCTGAGTATGCAGGTTATTTAAAAGAACAGGTGAATATATTAAATCTTAATGATCACATAATTTTTTTGGATGAGGTGCCGCTTCAAACTTATAGAAATAAATATAATAAATGGTGTTTGGACGAAATTGACTTGCTCACCATTTGCCATACTTTATCAGGTGCTGTTTTGTTTACGCCGAATGTAAAAAATGTTGAAAGCGTCGGTTTAGGACCAGCGCTAGCTGCGATTTATACTATCCCATGTGCCGTAACAGAATACTCTGCTTTTACTGAATTCTATGGTTCTGAATACCATCATATAAAAGTTGATCCAAGCTTTCCCAGAGATGCTGCGCAACAACTATTTGAATGGATGTGCATGCATGCCGCAGGCGAGATAGGAATAAAAATGCAGTTAATCAGTAATAAGCTTCTTATTCAATCAAAATTTCCTATAGATCCATGGCAAGATTTTATATCTCTATTAAGAAGTGAACCACAGGATTGCAACGTAAAACCATTGGTTTATAAATAAACATCACATTTGAGAGGGTACATCATGAATATTGCGAAGATAGCAACATCTAAAAATCACACAGAAATTCCTGATAAAATTAATATTTTAATATTAGGTGGAGGAATGTCTGGTTTAGAGTTAGCAAAACATTTAAATAATAGAGCAGTAGAAAATACTGTCATTATAGAAGCAGGGCCAGCTGATGATTGTAACCATATCAATGCAGGGGAAGATTTCCAGCGAGCTGATGAATTTTGGAAGAATGAGGAATCAGATAAATATGCTTACCGCTCGTGGCAATCTTTAAGTGAGCCGCATTATTCAAAAGGAACATGCTTGCGGCGCAGAGTGGGAGGGAGATCACTTTATTGGCATGGTGTTATTTTGCCAATTGAGGCCGAAATTCTTAAATATTGGCCAGAAAAAATTACCAGTGACCTCACCGAGAAGTGGTTAGATGGCCCATCCCTTTATACACAGGTACAATCTGAAATATTAGCTTGGGCAGAAAAAAGCTATGATGCAGACTATCGCTTCAAATTTGCTGATTTTGAATTCAAAGTCGCCCCCCAAGTCACCCGAACACTAGGAGAGGATGAACGTTGGGAAGCCTATTCCCCCCTATCCTATTGGAAACAAGATAATACACTCAATACGCCCCCTCTCATTATTTCCGGATATGAAGCTGTTGCGCTTATTATTGCAAATGGGAAATGCATCGGTGCAAAATTAAAAAATAGGGTATCTAATGAGATACATCATGTATTGGCAGATAAATGTGTACTTGCTTTAGGGACAATTGAAAACTCACGTTTAGCCACTCAAGCACTTTATGATTCGGGGGTTTTGATAGAGAAAAAACTAACGGGCCTTGTTGATCATATTGTTCAAGGATTTAATGTCACCATTGAGCACGATAAAGTTCCAGATAAACTCAAGAAGTTAATTGATAACCATCCCCACACCCTATTTTTCAGCCCGAGCTTAAGGGGTGAGCGATTTAATTTATTTTTTACTATCAACAAATCAGATCTTGGTATTGAATTAGAAGCATGGACGATGGGTGAACAAATTCCTTCTATTCATGCAAATATCAGCATCGCCACGAATGGTGAAACCATGCCATTATCCATTTCGTGTGATTTGGGCGATGCAGATGACGCACTGATTAAACAAGAAAAGTATGAATTAGATATTTTCTGGCGTGAAATTTGCGACCATGCAAAAATCCCATTTGAACCTTTAGATTTTCAATCAGGATTTATTATCCATGCCCGTACCATGGGAGATGTCCACAATCAAATGAGATCACCATTAAGGAAAGTCAATTACAATGTTCCAATAACATGGATTAGTCCTCTTGGTACAGAAAACCATGAAGGCAGTACATTACCCTTAGGAGAAATATTAAAGGACAATCATGAGTTTAATCAAATTAATAATCTATTTGCTATCGGCCCTAGCACATTTCCGCGCCCCGGTGCGGCCAACCCGTCATTAACAACACTCGCACTATCTCGCCGTCTCGCTTATATACTTAACTGACTCCATTGTAAATTAATAAGGATATTAATTATGCATAAACCTATTTATATTCTTGGCACTGCCCTATCTCATGATGGTTCCACCTGCTTAATGAAAGACGGAGAGATTATATTTGCAATAGAAAAGGAAAGAATATCAAGAATAAAACATGATGGTTTTAATGATAATGCTACTATTCAATACTGTTTAGACGCTGCGGGTATTGAATATAATGATCTGACATTAATCGTAGAGCAAAATTCTCATAACCCAATATTTAGTGAACAATTAGAATATCGCAAAAATAGAATTTTGCCTCCTATGGTGCCTGTCGTGACACTTTCACATCACTTGGCTCATGCTTATAGTGCAATAGGCACATCTCCTTTTGATGATATGGGGGTTGTGGTTATTGATGGGCATGGTGGTAGCGTAGATAGCTGTAATGATATTAATGGTAATGTCTCCGCCACTGATAATATTCATTATAATAATCGTTACCGTTATTGGGAAACATGCAGTTACTACGTTTATCAAAATGGCAGAATGCTACCCATCTTTAAAGACTTTTCCCGCTGGGTTAATCGGAAGGATAGAAAAATTTATCCCGTATCAACTTGGGAAATAGAAAATTCTATCGGTGAATTTTACGAGGGGATTGCCTTATATATTTTTGGTGAACTTGACTGTGCCGGTAAATTAATGGGCCTGGCTCCCTATGGCAGAGAAAATGTTATCAATTGGCAACCGTTCTTTTTAAATTCAGGAAAAGTAATATTACGTAATGACTGGTGGATAAATATCGACCCATTACTAAATACTGATCCAGCACACTTTAAAAATAACTTCCAATATTATGCAGATCTGGCCTATTGGGCACAAAGCAAACTTGAAGAGGCTTTATTCTACCTGTTTAACCATTACTACCAACTTCATCCTATGAAAAACTTCGCTTATGCCGGAGGGGTTGCGTTAAATGCCACGGCGAATGAAAAGCTCATTAATGGGTGTAATTTCGATAACTTATATATTCAACCTGCAGCGGGTGACAATGGGCTTTCTATCGGGTGCTGCTATTATGGTTGGCTGGAAGTCCTTAAAAAAGAGCGAGTCAAACATACTGGTTCGCCGTTTTTTGGTAAGAATTATAATGATATTAGCGTAATAACTGAGCTTGAAAAACATAATGACAAGATTGAATACACTTACTGCGAAAATATTGAAGCCATGGCAGCCGACTCTATTGCATCTGGTCAGGTCATTGCATGGTTTCAAGGGGAGTCTGAATTCGGGCCACGTGCGTTGGGAAACAGAAGCATTCTTGCCGATCCCCGCAGCGCGCAGATGAAAGATCACATTAATGCCAATGTGAAGTTTCGGGAAGATTTCCGACCTTTTGCACCCGCGATTTTACATGAAGAAGTGCAAGAGTATTTCCACTTAGATCATGATAGTGACTACATGTTATTTATTGCCTATGTCAAAGAACAATACCGAACTGATCTCCCTTCTATCGTACATGTTGATGGAAGTGCTCGCGTTCAAACTGTTAAAAAGGATATCAATAGAAAATTCCATAAATTGATAACTTCTTTTTTTGAGCAGACTAAAATACCACTATTGCTAAATACTTCACTCAATACCAAAGGTATGCCAATAGTAGAAACACCCAAAGATGCAATTGATTTATTTTTGAGTTGCGGATTGGATGTTTTGTTTATCAATAATTATAAGGTATCGAAGAAACAAAGTAATCAATAACATTTCTCGTTAAAATTGCGAGGTTTTATATGCAAGAAAACATATTTCCCATTCATAAAAAAAACAATCTAAGAATAGGTATTATTCATTTATCTACAGAAGGAATCCAAATATTCGTTGGGGGTGTCGGCTCTTATATCAGAGGACAAATTCAGGCACTACCTGAGGTGATAGCCTTTTTGTCCACCCATAATATTTGCCTGGAGCCACATTTTATTGAGATTGCATACAATAAATGCAATACATTTTTTGATATTGATTGCCACACTCATTATATAAAAGAAATTCATGAGCTAGGAGGATCATTCTCAACGGTACCAAACATGACATTGGGTAATGAAACAGGGTGTTTATGGCCTTACGGTGATGCTTTTCTCGGTAACTTACAAAACTGGAAAATATCCTCTGCCGCCGCCGCCGCAAAGATTATTGATATTAGTGAGAATTACGATATTACCTTGGCATTTTGCCATGAGTTACCATTTTCGTTTACCCCGTTAATTGTCAGCTTACATACTGCTATTGAAGGAGAAAATTTAAAGGTTATCTATGTTTCTCATGGCACAGCATTCAATCATGAAATGCCATTACCTAATCCTGACAGACTTATGGCTGAATCATTGCCTGTTCAATGGGCGAAGATTGATCCTAATATCAAGCTGGGTACTATCAGCAATTTTCTGTCCGAGCACTTAGTTTCACAATATGGTGCTGATCCCCAAACCATGGTACCGGTTCCCGCAGGGGTAAATATTAACGATCCATGGTTTCGGATACGCAGTGAGCAAGAGATTTGCGACACGCTATCTGCTCACGGAATATCACTCGAAAATCCACTGGCTATTACGCTTGGAAGAGGTGTGCATTATAAACGCTATGATTTGTTACTGACAGCAGCCAGTTATCTGGGTGATGATATTCATGCCGTTATCGTCAGTGATCCGGTGTTACCGGAGTTATCAGTATTAGCCAGCCAGCTTGATATACACGCTTCAGTTATAAATTCATTTGATCGCGAACTGATGGCCTGCCTGATTCAGTGGCGTAATACGCGGGTGTGTGTTCTGTCTGCCGAAAATGAGCCGAATGGATTAATTCCTATGGAGTCGCGCTGGTTAGCCAGAAAGCAGGGGGCGATATTAGTTGTCGCCGACTCAGGTGGCCTGCGAGAACAAGTTGAGCACGGTATTAATGGGTTCCTGCATATTCCGGGGGATGCCATAGATTTAGCGGAAGTGATACACCACGTTTGCCAATTAACAGAACGTGAAATAGCGAACATCAGGCTGGCAAGCGCCACATTAATAGAAGAGCGCTATCACTGGAGAAAACAAATTCTAACGCCACTGAGTCACTTAATTCCTCAAATAGCAGCCCTGGATTGAGACTGCTATTTCAAGGAGATTATGTGTGTTGAAGACTTACGCCGCTTACTGGAGTTTGAGTACTCCAGTCGCGGTATCCAATAGGGCATTTTGACCATTACGGCTGGCGTCAAGGCAACCAACAGCCCCGACTAACATCGGAATATCCAATTCTGTTGCCAAAATCGCGCTGTGAGAGAGGATATGCCCACGACTTAAACAAATACCTTTTACATGTTGGTGATTTAACCCAATCATTTGTGAAGGGAATAGCTCCTCCGCTAACAGTAATATTTCACGGTCGACTGAAAAGGGAACTGGCGGCAACCCGGTCAAATGGCCCAAAACACGATTAAGAATATCGCGAATATCCAGTTCGCGGACACGCAGATAATCATCCGCCAGCGCCTGATAGGCTGCCACCATGCTCATCAACTCATCCTGTAATGCCGATTCTGCGCACACCAACTGCTGTTCTATCCGCTTATCCATCGACGCATATAATTCTTCATCATCAATCAGCATGGCATGGGCATTGAAGATAGCTGCCGCCTGAACACTAATTTGCTGTTCTGCCTGCTGCGCCAACTGCTGCAAATCCGCCACGGTGTGTGCTAAGGCCTGATGCAAACGCAATTGTTCGTTAGCAACGCTCCCGACATTAATGGTTTGCGCTAAGAACACCGGCATAGCAGGTAACCACTGGAGCACTGGCGCAGTGATGGCCCCACGAGGAACCATTACGCCAGTGAATCCACTATCACTGATAGTGCTAACGGACTCGCCAAAATGCTGATGGGCCAGTTGCATAAAAGCATCCAGCGCCTCACCGGCTTGCTCACCACTGGCTAGCAGACGAATGGTATCTCCCTTACGTACTTGCAAAATAGCGAGCTGATTCAGGCTACGCGGATTAACGCATTGGCCATTTTTTTCCAGCAATAAATCTGCGGTAAATGGCGCTAATACTTCGACCAATTTGGCCGCTGGCCGGACATGTAATCCGTTAGGATTGCGGACAACCCAACTGACACTTTGTGCATCGGGGGCAGCCTTAGCCACTACCGCACTGTTAGCATCGGGTGCAATGCCCTCACCTAACTGAGCCGCTTTTGCCACCAATGCCCCCATAGCTTCAGCACGTACCTCGGCCAGTGAAGCACCGGATGAAGCTGCCACCACCGCGGCCAGAGTCCCTTCGACCAGTGGAGCTGCGCAGAGCTGCACATTGCTTGCCATCTCTGGGTCTAATAACTCCAGTGCTGTTTCAGCACTGAGTAATGCGCTGCCTAAATCCATCAACACCAATACGCCCGAGGGGGAGTAAACCGATTCAATGGCTTCCATCACTTTGATGGCATCCGTGCCAATAGGATGATCCACGTCGTCTACACCGGCGGCCACCGCTAACTGGCAACCCCCTTGTGTCATTTGCTGTGCCAGTTCGGCCACACCCTGAGCCAGCAGCGCGCTATGAGAAACTACAACGAGATTGACCATCTTTCCTCCTGATTACCTTCTCGGTTGGCCATATTAGTGGCTGGCAACCTGCCATAGAGCCTGCATCATCAACATCGCCGATGTCGCCCCAGGGTCTTGATGGCCAATGCTGCGCTCGCCAAGATAACTGGCGCGGCCTTTGCGGGCCTGCATGGTGATAGTTCCCGCCAATGCAAGCTGTGCGCGTTCGACACTTTGCTGCAAAGCATCTACCAGTGGCACGCCCTGCTGGTTTGCCTGTTCAAGCTGCGCCACAACAGCCCACCAAACATCACACATGGTTTTATCGCCTGGCTCAGCCTTACCGCGCATCACCACCCCTTCGACACCATCTTTAAACATCTGACAGACTGCTGACAGATCCAGGCTCTGTTTGGCATTGGTACTTTGTGCGGCACGAATAAAGAAGGTTCCGAATAAGGGGCCACTGGCACCACCAACACTTGAAAGCAGGGTCATGCCGGTATTTTTCAGGATAAAACCTATGTCTTTATCGGCAAAAGAGGGCAGTTTTTCGACCACTTTATTAAAGCCGCGATTCATATTCAGGCCGTGGTCGCCGTCGCCGATTTCGGTATCCAACTGTGTCAGGAAATCCCGCTGTTCACTGAACACCTCAGCGCAGAGCTGTAACCAACTGACAATTTGTTGTTTGGTAAGTCCCATAGCTTTCTCCTGATGCATTATTTTTTAACCAGCGCAGGGGTATTGACCGGCGCATCCCACAGCGACAACAGCTCATCATCAACTTTCAACAGTGTGATGGACATACCCTGCATATCCAGTGAGGTGCAATAAGAGCCGATCAGTTTGCGCTCGACGGTCAAACCGAATTCAGCACAACAAGCGGCCAGACGATGCCAGACACCATACAATTCTGACAGAGGTGTCGCCCCCAAGTTATTGACCAAAGCAATGACTCGATCACCTTTCGCCAGTGGCTGCTTACTTTGTTCTGTTTCGCACCAGTCGCCAGCTTGTCTGTCCCAATGACGCAGTTTGCGCTTATAGTGACCGTGTTCAATCAAGGTATCGAACATCGCATCCACCGTATCATTCAACGAGGTAAATGGCCGCCGTTCAATGCCGGGCTCACCGTGGATCCCTACGCCAAATTCCATCTCGTTTTCAGCCAAGGTAAAGGACGGTTTACCCGCGGCTGGCACAGTACAAGCCCCAAGCGCGATACCAATAGAATGCCCTTGATTGTTGATTTTTTGGCCGAGTGCTACGCATTCATCCAATGAATCACCACGAACCGCAGCCGCACCAAGTAACTTTTCAATAATAACGGTGTTAGCGACACCCCGCCGCCCAGCGGTATACAAGCTGTCTTTCACAGCTACATCATCGTCAATCACCAATGTCCCCACCGCGATGCCCTCGGCATGCAACAGTTCAGCCGCCGTTTCAAAATTAAGAATGTCGCCAGTGTAGTTTTTAATCAGCATCAGCACGCCTTCGCCACCATCTATGGCTTGACCGCATTCATACATTTGGTCTGGGGTGGGTGAGGTAAAAATCTCACCGGGGCAGGCCCCATCCAACATGCCTGCACCGATAAACCCACAATGCATTGGCTCATGGCCACTGCCACCACCAGACATCAGTGCGACTTTTCCTTTCACTGGCGCATCTCTGCGGGTGACAAAAACTGGCTCCTGATGCAATACCAGCTCAGGATGGGCCTCCACCAACCCCTTAATTTGTTCCTGCAATACACTCTCAACGCTGTTAATTAATTTTTTCATTTTATGCTCCGCGAACGGGAATGCCTGGGAAAGAGAGCAGCCGATGATGAGGGACACCGGCATACTCAGTCAGTTAACTTGTCTGTCGAACCACTTAATTGAGGAAAGCCTGGCCTAAACGGTCAGCCACAATAATAGCGGCATAAACACTGTCTGCAGTGACGGCAAACGGCATATTGTGAATAGTTTCACCCTCAGCACAGCTGGCCTCGGCTACCGCGCGAATTTTGCGTTCGATATCCTGTGAAACACCCATTTCGGCCAATGTGATTGGTAAACCTAATTGTTGGCAGAATGAGAGTACAGTTTCGATCTCTTCCATACTGCTATTCTGCAACACCAGCTGTGTCAGGGTGCCGAAAGCGACTTTTTCACCGTGGTACAGGTGATGACACTCTTCCAATACAGTGAAACCGTTATGAATGGCGTGAGCTGCCGCCAGGCCACTACTTTCAAAACCAATACCACTCAGATAAGTATTGGCTTCAATGATGCGCTCCACGGCTTCGGTAACAACCCCAGCTTCGACAGCCAGTTTGGCTTTGTAGCCCTCTGCCAACAGGGTTTCGTAACACAAACGAGCCAGAGTGACGGCGGCTAATGTCGATGCGCCGCCCGCCATGCTGATGGCCTTGGCATCAAAACAGGCCTGAGCTTCAAAGTAAGTAGAAAGCGCGTCGCCCATACCGGAGATAAGCAAGCGTACCGGCGCTTTGGCAATAATCGCGGTGTCCATCAGGACGATGTCTGGGTTTTTTGGATAAATCAGATATTCGGCGAACTCACCCTGTTCGGTATAAATCACTGACAGAGCACTGGTTGGCGCATCGGTAGAAGCAATGGTGGGGACGACAATCACCGGGATATGTTGATAATGAGCAATCGCTTTAGCTGTATCGAGGGTTTTCCCGCCACCAATACCAATCACACCATTGCAGTGATGTTTTTTCAGCTCAACCGTTAGGCGCTCAATTTCGTGGCGGGAACATTCACCGTTAAAGCGGCTAAAATGATTTTCCAGCTCACTGCCTTGCAGGCTGGTACCAACAGCATCCGCCGTTAGCTTCATCACAAAATCATCAGCAATAATAAAGTAGTTATTAGCCAGTAACTTAGCAAATTCGCCAATGGATTGTAGTGCATTGGCACCTTGAATATATTTAGACGGAGATTGAATGACTTTCAGCATATCTTGCTCCTGTAGCGTAACAGATAGTGTAAGAATGAATCTTTTTTTAGGGTCAATTTGATGAAACTGGAACCACTATAAGCGCAAAAAACAGGCTGAGAATCGACAGTTAAAACGTTCCAAAATGAAACAGTGTTAGTTTAATGATGTTTCATAGTGAAACGAATGAGTGAAAGGTCAGGGGCAGGAAGAGAGGTAGTGCACAGAATGCTTTATGAGCATCAAGATGAATCAATATCGTTTGGTATAAGACAAAAAAACAGCCCCAAGAATGGAGTAATGCCAGTCAGTTAAGCAACTGACTGGCATTTTTGTTCCTGGCTTTTCCATATTTATACGGCCTTTCCTTCACCACCCTCGGGAAGGCTCTTTCTCTTCTTATCGGTAACTTCACCATCTGCGCCATGCTCTCCATATCCCGCATCAGTTCCGGGATGCGACCTGGTGAAGCTCCCTGTAGCGTCATCAGCATCCGCATCACCATCCCGCACGATTCTGAGAAGCTCAGCTGATTCGGCCAGTATCCTTTCAGCGCTCCCGCCATCTTAATCATCTGATAACGCACCAGATTATAGGCCAGCAGCACTCCCCATAGCTCCTGCTCAACAAGCTCCGGCTTTTTACTCCGCAGCGTCAGTCTGCTCAGTTGCATTGTCTGCTTGATTTCCCGGTAACCCAGCTCAATTTCCCAACGATGACCGTACAGATCCGCCATCTCTCCCCCGGGATAACGCATCGTATCTGTCATGGATGTCAGCAGGTGGTACACCTTCCCTTTTCGGGTGATGGTCAGCAGGCGGGCTGTCATTTCAGCCCCCAGCTCGGGCCACTTTTTCCGGGCCTGTGGGCTGGTTTTCAACTTCACCAGATGATCGCCTTTTCCCAGTTTCCGTATCTCTTCATACTGTGCGCCTTTCTTCAGCGGGATCATCCAGTGGCGGTGCTCGCCGGCCTGGCTCCAGGCATTCAGAAGCCCCAGTGAGTAGTAGCCTTTATCCATCAACGTCAGTGTGTTATCAGCAGTCTGGTCTATCAGTTGCTCAGCCAGCGTGTATTCGCTTTCTTTCATCGTACCGAAGGCCGCCGCTGTTAACAGGTGGCTGGTCAGTTCCATCTGGCAGACCATTTTCACCTGTGGGTAAAGGCCCGGTTGTCCGGCATAAGTCTGGCGCGGGAAGGCGGTATCGTTCTCTGGCGTATCTGGTGTTCGCCAGACCACGCCATCCACGGCCAGCAACGTCAGACCGCACCAGTGAGGATGGGTGACGGAGCCATGCCACAGCTGCGCCGTTTGTGAGAATACCCGGCGAACAGCCTCGCTTCCCAGCCTTTGCCGTGCCTGGATAACGGCGCTGGGGGCCACGAAGGGGCGATCGCCCGGCAGCATGATATCCAGCCGGTTAACGATTTGATGAAGAGGTTCTTTACGCTCGAGTGCCATCCCGACAATGCACCAGACCATCATTTCCAGCGGCAGGCGGCGCTTGCGCAGAGTCACCGTGCCGGATTCGGCAAGACAACGGGAGATGAGCTGGGGGTCGAGGTAATCTCCCAGTGTGGTCAGTGGGTTACGCAGTGAGTCGTAGCGGGAAACGAGATCAAGAGCCTGTCCGATGTGCATAAAAAAATCCGGAAACGAAGAACATTTCCGGATTCTTACACAACCACTGGATCGGTCAACCGATCCTTAACTGATCGGCATTACCCCAAGAATGGAGCTGTTTAAGTTATTTCAGACACGAGACTCTCAGTTATTCACTAACTGGCTCATCATGCGCTTTCTCTTTTGGTTCCGGATTCATACAGCTATATATCACTGGCAACACCAGTAGGGTCAGTACAGTTGCAAAGCCCAGACCAAACATAATCACCACCGCCATACTCTGGAAGAAAGCATCGCTAAGCAGCGGGGCTAGCCCCAAAACCGTGGTAAATGCGGTTAACATGATAGGGCGCAAACGCGCAGTGGAAGCATCAATAATGGCATCACGCAGTGGTTTTTCCTGCCGCTGGAGGCCAATTTCTTCCACCAGCACAATGCCGTTACGTATCAACATCCCACTCAGACTCAATAGCCCCAGTAAGGCCATAAAACCAAATGGAATACCGGTGAGCAAGAAGCCCACGGTCACACCAATCAGTGCTAATGGCACCGTCAGCCAGATAGCCAGCGCGTTACGCACCGAGCTAAACATCAAGACAGTCACCACAAACATAATCAGGAATGCTATCGGCAAACTGATGAAAATACCCCGTTGTGCTTCTTTGGTACTTTCGTAGTCACCGCCCCATTCAAGTTCATAGCCACGCGGCAATTGAATAGACTCAACCCCTGGCTTGATGCGCTGTAATAACTCAGCCGAGGTTTCGCCCCCTTGCTGAGTTGGATCAGTTTGCACCGTCAATGTCCGTTTGCGATCCAGCCGCATGATAAGTGGATCTTCCCACTCGGTCTCAAAACTGGTCACGACGTTATCGATCGGGATAAAGGCCTGGCGTGCCTGACTCCAGACCATCACATCATTGAGTCGTTCAGCATTGAGCCGCTCGGAATCCGGGGTGCGCAACACAATCGGCATCAGGCGCGTCCCATCGCGGTATAAGCCAACCGGCAAGCCACCAAAACTCATGCGCAAGGTACCATCAACCTCGCGTTTATCCACACCCAGCTCGCGGCCCAGATAATCAGAGAATTGAGGTCGGATCATTTTGCTACGATCTTGCCAGTCATGCCTTGCACCATCGGCCATCGGATCGGCAATGATCGCTTTTTCCGCCTGAGCGGCCAGAGAGCGCAGCACCTCGGGATCAGGGCCAATAAAGCGGGCTTCAATCGAGCTGTTGTTTGACGGCCCGAACATGATGCGTTTTATCTGCGCATCAACTTGCGGGTATTCGTCATGCATGTAGGCTTCAATTTCATCAATCAAACCCGGTATTTGGTCTAGCTGCTCGGTTCGAACCATCACCTGCGCATAGTTAGGATAATGACGCTGGGCGTTATAAGTCAGCATAAAGCGCATCGCGCCCTGACCGATTGTCGCCATGGTGTCAGCCACCCCTTTTTGCTGCTTGATGTACTGCTCGACCTTATCTGCCACTCCTTCGGTATAACTAATATCTGTGCCATACGGCAGCCAAATATCAACAAAGAAGATAGGTGTGTTAGACGGCGGGAAGAAGCTCTGACGAACATTGCCAAAGCCCACGACCGATGCGACCAACATTGCCGCCAGCAGGACCAAAGTGACCGCACGGTATTGCAGTAATTTATTCAGCACCACCCGATAATAGCGGAACAACCAGCCATCATAAGGTTGCTTAGCCGGTTTATCCTCATCCACCTTCGCCGGTTTTTGATTCTGGAATGCCCACTTAGAAAACACCGGTGTCAACGTCAGTGCGGTAATCCAGCTCAACATCAACGAGATTAACAACACTTGGAATAGCGATTTACAATATTCACCGGTTGCATCGTTGGACAGGCCAATCGGGGCAAAGGCCAAAATGGCAATCACTGTCGCGCCTAGCAGCGGCATCATTGAGCGCTTCACAACATTGCCGATCGCCGTAGAGAGACTTTCGCCGCGCTGGCGGCCCACCACAATCCCCTCCACCACTACAATGGCGTTATCTACCAACATACTTAGCGCGATAATTAGCGCCCCTAGCGACACTCGCTGTAGCTCGATATTAAACAGCCACATAATGAGCAAGGTGCCAAGTACGTTCAGTGCCAGCGAGATGGCAATCACCACACCGCTGCGTACCCCCATAAAGATAAGTAGCGTGACAACAACAATGAGCAGTGCCAGCAGGAAGTTAAGGATAAAGCCGTTGACCGCCCCCTCAACTTCATGGGACTGGTCATAAAACACATTGATATGCATGCCTGACGGGCGCTCGCCTTCCAACTGCGCCAGTCGAGCTTTAATGGCATTACCCACATTCACTACATTAACATTCGGGGCGAATGAGATCCCTAGCGCCAATGCAGGCTTACCATTAGCACGGTAAATATTGGTCGGTGAATGACCAAAACCTTGTGTCACGGTCGCGATGTCACGTAAATAGACACTTTTTGGGCTACCGGGTTGGCTTACCAGTAAGTTCCCCAGCTCTTGCACACTCTGGAATTCACCGGTTGGATGCAAACGAATCGACTCACTACCCACCTGTAATTGGCCAGCATCGGACACCACATTCTGACGAGCAAGTAAGTCGGATAACTGTTGTGGCGTAATACCTGCGGCGGTCATCTGGGCACGAGAAATCTCCACCTGAACTTCTTCAGGCAAGATACCGACAATCCCCACTTTACCGACCCCCGGTACCAGTACCAACTCACGCCGTAATTGCTCGGCAAAGTTGCGTAAATCCTGATTACTGTAGCCATCACCGGTGAGTGAGAAGAAGAAACCATACACATCGCCGAAGTCGTCGTTGACCATCGGCGCACTGGCACCCGGTGGCAACCGCACACTGTTATCATTTATCTTACGCCGCAATTCATCCCAGATTTGCGGTAATTCATTCGCCCCATATTGCGCACGAATATTGATAGTAATTTGCGATAAGCCCGCACTGGAAATGGAGGTAACATCATCGACATAAGAGAGTTCCTGAATGGCATTCTCCAGCGGTAATGTGACTTCTTCTTCAACCTGTTGTGCCGACGCGCCATCATAGCGGGTGACAACTACTGCCGTTTTGATGGTAAAAGCCGGGTCTTCCAGCCTGCCTATATTGAGATAGGCAATAATACCCCCAACACCCAGCAACAGAATCGTTAACCAGATACGGGTACTATTATTGATATAATTATCAAGCAGCTTCATTAGAGACCCCGCTCACGTACCCAAGCCCGAACAACTTGATTAGGGCGAAGCTCACCGGTGCCAGCTGCGACAATTTGCTCACCATCTGCCAATCCAGAAGTGATTTGAATGCCGTTCGCTGTCAACTGACCCACTTGCACTTTGCGTTCTTCAACGTGCATCTGGCCATCATCATTTTTGATGACCCAAACACGCGCATCATTCAACTGGGCACTGTCAGGGTTAAATACCGCTTCGACGGGGATCACAATAGTCGGGTGGTCAGTACCAGACAAATTGCCAGAGTTGATTCTGACCCGGCCACTGATACCAGAAAGCAATGGCATATCGGGTGGGCGCTTCATGGTGAGTGTCACTTGGAAAGTCTGGGAAGCTGAGGTTGTTGAGGTAGTATGTTCTTTATATTCAGCAACAAATTCGCGCCCCGGCAGATGATTAAGTAATACCGTTGGCTTGTAGTTGCGGTTGCTAATATCGAGGGTGGTAAACAGGCGTTCTGGCACACTGAAAACGACATCCAGCGTATCCAATGCGCTTAGAGTTGCCACCGGCTGGCCTGGGGCCATGACCTGATGGTTTCGCGCATTAACATTGGCGATAATGCCATCGAACGGGGCGGTAATCGTGGCATCACTGAGTTCTTTTTGTGCAATTTCCAATGCTGCACGAGCAGATTCCATCTCGGCGCGGCGAACATCTAACTCAGCGCGTGAGACAGCCCTTTGACCTTGCAAGGTATTGAAACGATTAAACTGATCTCGTGCCAGGTTGAAGGTGGACTGACGATCCCTAACGCGCAGAGTCAGATCAGTATCATTCAACTTGGCAATTACCTGACCTTTTTTCACCTGCTCACCTTCACGAACCAGCAGTTGTTGTAGTTGCCCGCTACGTTTAAAGGAGAGTTGAGTTTCATCACCCGCTTGTAGCCGCGCAGGGAAATAACGCGTCCCATTTTGTCCACTGTCTTCCACGATAAATATTTTTACCGGACGAACACTTTCCACGACTTCTGGGGGAGTTCTGTCGCAAGCAGCGAGAAGAAACGTTAATAGCAAGGTAACGACTGTTTTTATCTTCACTATAAGATCTCGTTGAGTCAGATTTTCAAAGTTATTGCAGATTAGTTATTCACACTGTTGTATCTGTTTTCTGCGCCATTTTTCTGTGGCATATGACGCACCAGTTTTTTAAAAGTGTGATTAATAATCCCCCTGTAAATATCCCTAAAAGTAGATCAGCACAATTAGCACTGAAATGGGTAGTGTTATTTGCGTGAAAAATAAAGATAAGTTAACGGACAAATAGCCAATAGCGAAATAGCGCTACTCTGCTACTCACTATCAGCTATTTTTTTAAGAGCAACCGCGCTATCCCTAAATAATTCGAGTTGTAGTCAGGCGGCAGCTAACAACCCTGTGGCTTCAAGGCCGACGGGGGTTCCCAAAGTCATTGGAGCCACAGGTAGGCAGCCAGCAAACGCATCCCGATGAGCTTACGCAAGTAAGTGATTCGGGTAAGTGCGCGCAGCTAACAACCCTGTGGCTTCAAGGCCGACGGGAATTAGTAATCAACGGCATCCCGGATGATTGGACAAGTCATACAATGACCGCCGCCACGTCCGCGACCTAACTCACTGCCGACAATCTCAATCACTTCCACCCCTTCTTTACGTAGTTGAGTGTTGGTTTTGGTATTACGGTCGTAAGCCAGCACCACCCCTGGTGAAAGCGCAACCATGTTATTGCCGCTGTCCCACTGTTGGCGCTCGGTGTCGTAATCATTACCTTCAGTCTCAACCACCCGCAGTTTTTTCAGGTTCAATGCACCGGCTATCGCTTCAACAAATGTGCCTTTGTCGCGGCTTAATTTAATGCCAGTCGGGCCATTATCTGGTCGCAATGAGAAGGTTTGAATCTGATTAACAATCGCCGGATAAAGGGTAACTACATCGCGGTCGCAGAAAGTGAACACGGTATCCAGATGCATGGCAGCACGCAATTTTGGCATAGCGGCTATCATCACGCGTTCAACTTGCCCTTCACTGTTTTTAAACAGTGACTGAGCCAACTGAGTGATCGCCTGATGAGAGGTGCGCTCACTCATACCGATGAGCACGGTTTTGTTGCCAATTGGCATCACATCACCACCTTCTAATGTCGCACTGCCGTGATGCTGCGTTGGGTCGCCCCACCACACCTTCACATTGGCGTCGCCAAAATCCGGATGGAATTTATAGATAGCCGTGGTCAGAATGGTTTCTTCATGACGTGCTGGCCAATACAGCGGATTTAGAGTTACACCGCCATAAATCCAGCAAGTGGTGTCGCGGGTGTAAAGGGTATTGGGCAGCGGCGGCAGCAGATATTCCGTGATGCCAACCGCCTCGCGGATCAGCTTCAACTCTTCTTTGTCGCATTTGCCATCTTTATGGAGTTCAGTGGTAGATAAACCGCCAATCAGCACTTCAGCTAACAAGCGCGGCTCCAGGCTTTCCAGATAATTGCGGGTTTCTTGCAAAATACCCAGTGATACTTCATTTGGTACAATTTGTTGATCCAGAATCCACTTTTTGGCCGCAGGAAGAGCCACGGTTTCGGCCAGCAGATTATGCATTTCCACCACATCAACACCACGTTCACGCATTTTGGTCATAAAATCAAAATGGTCGCGTTTGGCTCTTTCAACCCACAGAACATCATCAAATAATAATTCATCACAATTACTGGGGGTCAGGCGGTTATGGGCACGCCCTGGTGCGCAGACCATAACTTTGTGCAACTGTCCGACTTCAGAGTGAACACCAAATTTGGGTTTGGTGTGAGTTTTCTTAGCTTTATCTGACATAAGAACTCCAATAAATTATATGGTGATGATTCCGGTGGCAATGCTATAAATCGCAGCAACCGCAGCCACAATAAGAACGATAAACAGGATTCTTTCGTAGGTATTAAACGCTTTCTGATGCTGTTCACGTTTGGCAATCAGATACAAAATCGTACCTGGACCATAAATGATGGCCGACAGCAGCAAGTATTTCAGACCACCGGCATAAATCATCAGTGCGGAATAGAAAGTGGCAATAAGGGCAAAGATGAGATCTTTTCTGTGACCACGTGCATTGGTTTCGTAAGTTTCACCCGTCCAGGCCAGTTTTAGTCCGTAAGCGCCCACCAACAGATAAGGGATCAGGGTTAATGAGCTGGTTAACTCCAAGGCCAGTTGGAAAGCATAATCAGTAAACAGTGTCAGAATTAAGAACACTTGAATAAAGATATTGGTCAGCCATACCGCCGCTGAAGGCACTGCATTACTGTTTTCGGTACCAAATATTTTTGGCATGCTTTTACTCTTCGCCGCCGAGAACAGCACTTCGGCTGCCAACAGTGACCAGGATAAATACGCACCCAATACTGAGATAATCAAACCCACGCTGATAAAGATGGCTCCCCAGCGCCCGACTATGGCTTCCAGAACCCCGGCCATCGATGGCTGACGTAATGCAGCAAGATCAGGGCGTAGCAGTACACCGTAAGACAACATGGTTATCAGCACCAACAAGCACAGCACACCAATAAAGCCCAGAACCGTGGCAATACCGACATGGCTACGTTCTTTGGCGTAACGCGAATACACACTCGCGCCTTCAATCCCTAAGAACACAAATACTGTCACCAACATGGTGCTACGAACTTGAGAGAATAAAGACTCAGGCTCAACCACCACCGGCATGACAGCTGCCGCATGGCCAACATAGCCGTAGTCATTCAGGTGGGATAAATCGACACTCTTAACTACATCTGGCGTACCCCAGAAGTTCAGTGCGAACACATCACCTTTAAAGGCAAAAATCAGTACGATGACAAAGATGAAGATGGGAATTATTTTTGCGAAGGTGGCAATGGTATTAATCGCCGCAGCCTCTTTAACACCCCGCAATATCAGGATATGGAATCCCCATAGAATAACGGAGGCCACTAATACTGCTGGAATGGTATTACCGTCACCAAAGATAGGGAAGAACGCCCCTAATGTTGATTTGATCAGGACAAAGTAAGAAACGTTACCAATACAAGTACCGGCCCAAAAACCTAATGCAGATGCAAAACCAAGATAATCACCAAATCCCTCTTTTGCGTATATGAATACACCGGAATCCAGATTAGGTTTACGCTGAGCTAATGTTTGAAAAACAAAAGCCAGCATTAACATCCCACCACCAGCAATACACCAGGCAATGAGTGCACCAAAACCACCCGTTGCCCTGCCGAACGTTGCGGGTAATGAGAATATACCGGCACCGATCATTGAGCCGACCACTAAAGAAGTTAGGGCCGGTAAAGATAATTTATTCGTAGATGAATTGGCCATGATGTTCTCAATGACGTTGGATAAATTAAGTTAAATGTAAATTCTGCCTATACCCTAAATAATTCGAGTTACAGGAAGGCGGCAAGCGAGAGAATCCCGATGAGCTTACATGAGTAAGTGATTCGGGTGATTAAGCGCAGCCAACGCACATGCAACTTGAAGTATGACGGGTATACCCCACAAACAGATTCACTTGGACCCACTTAGCGATATAAATACATAGTTATCATAGCTTCCTTTAAAACTATTGCATAATGTCCGGAAAGTAGACCAAATCTTACAATATGTAAATTGTTGCAAAAATTATTACATACATCAGAATTTTCCAATAGTGATCTAAATCATCATTTTTCATATTCAGCGGAAAACTCTCCAGTTTAATTCACTAAATAAAAGCCACTCCATTAGCATAGAAATCTGTTTTCTTTATATGAGTCATTTAAGATGATTCCAGTAGATGCACTGGTTCAATTACGCGAGAAAGAATAGAATTCATACCATGTTGCACTCAATAATTTAATGGTCTAGACTTAATGATTACCCATTGAAAATTAAATTAAAAAAACCTTTAAATTCAACCAATTAAAATAACATCCCTCATGTGAAAAAATAGGCCATTTCTTAGAAAAATTTTCTCTACCTTTTCATTTCAAAGGTTATCACAGCCTTTTAAATTACAGATCTCCCGCCACCAAAACTGCCAGCTTTATAGCGGGTATTTTAGTTTTTATAAAATAAAGTGATATACCTTTCTTATAGCCACCGCGGTAGTCATTCCTATCAAAAAAATCAATAAAACTGGCAATAGGATAATCATTATTTAGATTTCATTTAGGATTCATTTAGATTACATTAACAATTATTAATAAAAGGTTAGTTTTGAATTTTTACATTTACACTAACGGAAACTATAGGGATCTAACGCCACACAGCAAGCAATATCTGGCGTTTTATTTTAAATAAAACAATAAAAACAAGATAAAACACTGCAATAACTAATTAATTTAAAAAAAGAAAATAGCGAGACTTCTTAATAGTGACATTAGAAAGATTGATGTTTCATATTGAAATATCTGACAAAGAGAAAGAGTATATCGATGATAATAATGTAGGAATTTACCCACACAAAAGCTCATTATTCCCTTTCTATATAAGATGACGTAAATAAAACTGGTTAATTACGTTTTTAAAACTCACATTTCATTAAATACTCCTCTATTTGAATAAACATCTTTGCGGTTTTATTAAAGAATATCTTTAATTCCAAAGTCTCTATTATCATTACCTAATCTAGGATAACGACGGTAGCACTAAGAAAAACGGCCTCCGTTGGGGGGTAATGCCAGTCAGTTAAGCAACTGACTGGCATTTTTGTTCCTGGCTTTTCCATATTTATACGGCCTTTCCTTCACCACCCTCGGGAAGGCTCTTTCTCTTCTTATCGGTAACTTCACCATCTGCGCCATGCTCTCCATATCCCGCATCAGTTCCGGGATGCGACCTGGTGAAGCTCCCTGTAGCGTCATCAGCATCCGCATCACCATCCCGCACGATTCTGAGAAGCTCAGCTGATTCGTCCAGTATCCTTTCAGCGCTCCCGCCATCTTAATCATCTGATAACGCACCAGATTATAGGCCAGCAGCACTCCCCATAGCTCCTACTCAACAAGCTCCGGCTTTTTACTCCGCAGCGTCAGTCTGCTCAGTTGCATTGTCTGCTTGATTTCCCAGTAACCCAGCTCAATTTCCCAGCGATGACCGTACAGATCCGCCATCTCTCCCCCGGGATAACGCATCGTATCTGTCATGGATGTCAGCAGGTGGTACACCTTCCCTTTTCGGGTGATGGTCAGCAGGCGGGCTGTCATTTCAGCCCCCAGCTCGGGCCACTTTTTCCGGGCCTGTGGGCTGGTTTTCAACTTCACCAGATGATCGCCTTTTCCCAGTTTCCGTATCTCTTCATACTGTGCGCCTTTCTTCAGCGGGATCATCCAGTGGCGGTGCTCGCCGGCCTGGCTCCAGGCATTCAGAAGCCCCAGTGAGTAGTAGCCTTTATCCATCAACGTCAGTGTGTTATCAGCAGTCTGGTCTATCAGTTGCTCAGCCAGCGTGTATTCGCTTTCTTTCATCGTACCGAAGGCCGCCGCTGTTAACAGGTGGCTGGTCAGTTCCATCTGGCAGACCATTTTCACCTGTGGGTAAAGGCCCGGTTGTCCGGCATAAGTCTGGCGCGGGAAGGCGGTATCGTTCTCTGGCGTATCTGGTGTTCGCCAGACCACGCCATCCACGGCCAGCAACGTCAGACCGCACCAGTGAGGATGGGTGACGGAGCCATGCCACAGCTGCGCCGTTTGTGAGAATACCCGGCGAACAGCCTCGCTTCCCAGCCTTTGCCGTGCCTGGATAACGGCGCTGGGGGCCACGAAGAGGCGATCGCCCGGCAGCATGATATCCAGCCGGTTAACGATTTGATGAAGAGGTTCTTTACGCTCGAGTGCCATCCCGACAATGCACCAGACCATCATTTCCAGCGGCAGGCGGCGCTTGCGCAGAGTCACCGTGCCGGATTCGGCAAGACAACGGGAGATGAGCTGGGGGTCGAGGTAATCTCCCAGTGTGGTCAGTGGGTTACGCAGTGAGTCGTAGCGGGAAACGAGATCAAGAGCCTGTCCGATGTGCATAAAAAAATCCGGAAACGAAGAACATTTCCGGATTCTTACACAACCACTGGATCGGTCAACCGATCCTTAACTGATCGGCATTACCTCCGTTGGGGGGCCGTTGACTTAATCAGTTATCGCTGATGTTCACTCAAAGTGACCACTATGTTGTCTTCCCCTGCTCCAAACGTGGCTGAGTACCTGTCACAGAATACCCTGCCAGAATGGCGACAAAAATCATAAATAGATGGCCTTCAGAAGAGTCCAGCAAGAATGAATTAAAGAAGTTACATGCCATATAGCTGGTCAATACGGCCAGCAAGACATTACGTAATGCGGGTGTTTGTTGCCAAATAACACGGTAACAACAGACAATCCATGCCAGAAAGATAATCAAACCAACAACACCGGATTGGATAGTTTCCAACAGATATTGATTATGTGGGTTGTTTATCTTGTAGTTGATTTCCGGGTTCTCATAATAAAAACCGCCAGCACCGTGGCCCAGAATAGGCGCTTCCTTTATTAATCGAACCGCCTCGATGGCAAAGGCAGAGCGCTGCCCCATTGACGTTGAGCATGCATCATTGACGTTATCCGCAGAGGCCGCCATGCAGACTTTAATCTCATCCACACCTTGAGTGATCCGCTGAGTCGCTTTATTGGGAATCAGCAGCAGTGCCGCAAATGCAATTGCTCCCAGCAGCACCAGGAGCCAGCGTTGGCGACTGCCTAGCGAGAAGAACAGCCATACGCCTAACCCAACAACCAGCGCAACATACCCAGTGCGACCCAATACCAAGAATAGGATGCTGTAACAGGCTGCTACCACCAGCAAGCCGTAGCCCCAGCGTTTCCAGCCCTGACTTTTGACAGCGAGCATCAGCCATAGCATGGCCGCCAATGCCATAAAGAAGTTTTGGGTAATTTGCAGTTTAAAGATGGTTGGGTTTGTCGGATCCACCTGACCAATTGGAATATGTAACACCCCTACAACCAGCGTCCCAAGCAACGCCACCGCATTGGCGAGTAAGAAGCCCAGGCAAAATAGTTTCACCCGCTGCGGCTGATTAATAAAGAACAGTGCCAGCGGCAAGACATAAAGAAATTTCTTATCTTTACTCACCATCTCCGGACCGTAGCTGTTGTGATGGAACAATAATGACAGCGCTAACAGTGCAAACATGGCGGCGGGCAAATAGACTAATGGGTTGGTCAGCAAGGGTTTTAATGGCAGAGACTTACGATTAATGATCAAGCTGATAAGAATTAAAACCAGCGATATATTGATAAGTGGATTGGAGGTTGGTAAAGCAATGCCTAACAGCAATGCCGCAATACTGTTTAGCATTTCACCACGCGGGTTAGCCGGGGATGTGCCCGGCAAGGAAGTCGATGGAGTTATCATAATTCTCTCAGCTTAAGCTGGTTGGAAGACTCAAAATTGGCCGTCACCAGTCCATTATTAGCGTACTACTGGCTTTGAATACGCCAGGCGTCAACGGCATCTATGACATCATCTACCGGGATAGCGTTCAAATAGCGATCCGTAGTGTCAGTATCTATCTCGTTAGGATGTGGCAACGTGCGGTAATGACCCGCCCATAATAGGGTGTGCGGAGCCTGCCATGGGTGCCATTGATTAAGATTACTGGGGCCAAAGAGCACCACTGCGGGGGTTTGTAATGCAGCCGCCATATGCATTGCCACGGAATCTACGCCAATAAATAACTTAGCGTTATCTATCAAAACGGCCAATTCCGGCAGTGCCAAAAGGCCGGATAAATTAATAACTTTTTCGGGCTGCGCGCAACCAGCAATAATGTCAGCGATATAGTCCAGTTCTGCGTTGTCTTTACCGCCGGTTAACAGCACTGTTTCGCCTTGTTCGGTAAGGTGGTTTATCAGTTGACTGAATGATTCACTGGCCCAGGTTTTAAACTTCCAGCGCGCAGAAGGTTGAATCAGGATGTAATCCGCAATATTACGTTGCTGGCACAGTTGTTTTACTCGCTCAATATCATGTGGGCCATAGGCCATGCTGACGTCAGTGCTGATATTCGTCAGTTGTAACGGCGCGAGGATGTCCAAATTATTGAGAACCGTGTGCCGTTCGGCAGCATTGGGGATATCGACTAAGGTGGAGTGGCAGTAGCGCCATAACCAGGTATCGCGTTTTGGGTAATGGAAACCGATGCTGAAACCCGGTTTTAATAAACGGCAATAAGCGGCGGCTCGCCATTGATCAGATAAATTGAGGATCAGATCATAATGGTGCTCTTTCAATGCATTAAACAACGTTTTTTCGCCGCTGATTTGGGCCGTTAAGCCCGCATGTTTTAGGCCGCGGTCGACAATAAATGCATGATTAACCGTTTTGTTCTCCCGCAGCATATCTTGCGTTCCACCATACAGCAGCACATCGATTTTGGCCTGTGGATAGTTGGCTTTTAACGTGTTGAGTAAAGGCGTGGTGAGGAGAACATCACCGAAATGGCGTAATTTAATGACCAAAATGCGTTTAACATTCTCTTTCTCTCGCAGTATGGCCGGTAAATTAACGGCACTGACGCGAGCAGGAGCAGAAAGTTGCCCGGCAGGTGATTCTGTCTTATTTGATGTATTCATCATAGGATGCGCCATCATCGGCAACGAAAGAGGGGCTGTAATGCTATATCAGCCGTTTACTGCATAGCAATTCTTTATTTGATTATACACCGAGAGCGACGAGTTGACCGCACCCTGGGGCGCTCCGGCGACTTACGTCGCTACGACCCCAACGGCACGTTTCCCCGCCGTTTCACATTTGGGCGGTTTGCCCTTATCAAACAATATAACCAATTGACGTCATCGGCAGTGCGGACAGCGCGCAGCCAACGGAGCGTACACGCAGTACGTGACGGCGGCTAGCACTGCCCCGAAGCTCAAGCTGACCAGTGAGATAGCCAATTTTAGAGGCCGGGGGCTTTCCATAGAGACGTCGTCAACCCACTGTCTACTAACGTCAACTGATCGGTATACACTGCTTGCCAGTTGGTTTTGGCCGCTTGATATAGTGCTTTATGTTCAATATTGGGCTGGTATTCTCGCTCCCAGCGCACCAGCCGCTCTCCGGTTTTATCGAGCGCTTCATATAGCCCGACACCGACACCTGCTGCAATCGCACAACCTAAAGCGGTGGCCTCTTTTACTACC